>JBNMGJ010000113.1:0-5932 GCA_050872185.1 Mogibacterium sp. | reverse complement strand
GCCTGAAGCAAGTGATTGCAGAGTATCCAGTGATGCCACCGAGAGGGCTGGGGGGTTCTGGTTCTGCGGGCACACCGGATGAAGTGGAGGATTCCGAAACGCTGGGAAAATAGATTTTGGCAATAAAAAGAGAAGGCATATCACACGACTCACAGTGTGTAATATGCCCTCTCTTCTTTATTCTACATCTTCATTATTTCTTCTCATCGAGAAGCATCACCCCTTCCGGTGGATTGGCGTTGATGGCACCCACAACGGGATGGGGAACATAGGGTTCCTCTAGGTAGGCGATGTCCTCCGGCGTCAGGTGAAGCTTCATGGCTTCGGCTGCGTCATCGTAATGACTGGCTTTGGTGGCGCCGATAATCGGAGAAGCAACGCCCTTCGCCCAGTGCCAAGCCAGCGCAATCTGCTGCATGTTGTGGAACTGATATCCGTACATGGCGGAATAACCGTTGGCGGTGTCGAAGAAATTGATGCCCAGGTCTAGCGCATGCCGAACGATTCCCTCCGTTCCTGCCTCGTCCAAAGTCCAGTCGTGCATGGTGCCAGCTTTGCCAAAGCTCATGCAGCCCACGCAGAGCTTTGAAATTTATATATCTGTATTTCCCAGTTTCGTGTATTCCATCTCATTTCCTCCTATGCAATACTTGATTCTATCCTACCCCTTCGGCGGGTCTTATGTCTAATACTTGTATAGAATCCTGTATAATGCCTTAAAAGTATTAATGGAACTCTCCGCCGATTATCTCCGGCTTCCCAGGAACGCCAGGATCACCGCCGCAGACAGGTTGGCGCTGGCCTCTTCAAACTGGTCGTAGGAATCCGGTGCGGTGCCGTCTGCCAGGTCGGAAATCACCCGAAGGATTCCGAAAGGCACATCTGAATACTGACAGGTCTGAGCGATTGCCGCACTTTCCATCTCCGCGCAGGTGGCGTCGAAAACCTCCCGAAGTTCCGTTTTCTTCTCCGCTCCAGAAATGAGCTGGTCGCCACTGACGATGCGTCCCGGATGCACCCCTCGCTCCGGTGCCGTGCGATGGGCCGCTTCCACAAGGGCGTTCACCAATGTAGGTTCTGCGGTAAAAACAGTAGGCTTTGTGCTGTCTTCTCCGGTGCACATGTAGCCCTTGGCGTAACCAAAAGAGGTCACGTCAAAGTCGTGCTGCACCAGGTCGGTTCCCACCACAATGTCCCCGATGGAAAGCCCCTTCTTGGTTCCCCCGGCAATTCCGCTGTTGACGATGCAGCAGGGATCGAATCGGTCAATCAGCATCTGGGTACCTCTTGCCGCATTCACTTTGCCCACGCCGCACTGAATCAACACCACCGGCAGTTCGCCAATCCGTCCGGAGTGGAAATCATACCCGTGGAAGGTTTCGTCTTCCCGGTTCTGAAGCTCCGCCAGCAAATCCTTCATCTCCACCTCCAGGGCGCAGATGATTCCGATTGGTTTCTTCGTAGTCTCTTTGTTCACGCTATTTTCCATAGTTGTAATCCAGCCTTTCTACTGTCCAGTCCTTGAGTACCTCCAGCATATCCTCTGCAGCGGCCTTCGCACCTGGAAGGTCGTGTTCCTTGTAATTTCCACACTCATTTCGCTTCGATCCCGGAATCTCCCCCTGGAAGTCCCGGACGAATGCGAAGGATTCTTTTACCAAAGAAATGGCCTCCTCATGGCTCATGGTGTCCCTCACCAGGAAGTAGAACCCGGTACGGCACCCCATCGGTCCAATATAAATCACCGAATCGGACAAAGCACTATTCCGCGCATAGGTCGCGAACAGATGCTCGAAGGTGTGCAGCGCCCCGTTGGTCAGGTAATCTCCCATGTTCGGGCGTTTCATCCGGATATCGTAAGTCACCACGTCCCCGTCGATGCGGGAAATGTACATTCCCTTCTGCAGCGTATCGTGATCCACTGTAAAACTTGCTATTCTTTCCATTCTAATCTCCTTTTCGTTTCCTCTCGCAGGAATTCACTCCATGATACCACAGCTTTGGCGCCTTTTCCAATCTCTAGAATCCCCGGTAAAAAAACAGGCGAGAAACCTCGCGGTTTCTCGCCTGAACGTATCATCTCTACGCTTCCGGAATTAGCCGAAATACTTCTTTCCCAGTGCGGCGAAAGAATCAGCCGATCTCTGAATGGTCTCGTTGGCAATGCAGAAGGACAGTCTTACGTATCCTGGGCAAGCAAATGCGCTTCCCGGTACCATCAGGATTCTCTCATCCTTTGCTGCGGCAACCAGTTCCTTCTCGTCTGCAACCGGAGACTTAATCCAGAGGTAGAATGCACCCTGTGGAACCAGTGCAGTGAATCCTGCATCGGTTACGATCTTGTACAGATCCTTCGCATTCTTCTCATAGTAAGGAATGTCTACCTGTGCGTCCATGCACTTCTCAACAACCAGCTGCATCAGGGATGGAGCATTGGTGTCTCCGCATACACGGTTGGCAACTACTGCAGCGCTGAAGAACTCTTCTGCGTTATCAGACTTGTTCGGGATTGCGATGTATCCAATTCTCTCGCCCGGCAGGGACAGGGACTTGGACCAGGAGTAAGCAATCAGAGTGTTGTCATAGAAGTCCGGAATGTATGGAACTTCTCTGTCAACGTATACCAGTTCTCTGTAAGGCTCATCGGACAGGATGTAAATCGGGTGTCCGTATTCCTTCTCTGCTTCCTTCAGAACATCAGCGATTGCCTGGATAGTCTCCTTGGAATAAATTGCACCAGTCGGATTATTCGGGTTGTTGATGATAACAATCTTAACCTTCGGATCCAGTGCAGCCTTAAGAGCTTCTGCATCCGGCTCGAATCCGTTTGCTTCATTCGGTGGAACAACGATGGTCTCTGCACCATAGTTACGAGCCCAGTTTGCATACTCTACGAAGTATGGAGCGAATACCACCTGCTTGTCACCAGGATCGAATACAGTCTTCATGATTACGTTCAGAGCAGAACCTGCACCAACAGTCATGATGATGTTGTTCACGCCAAAATCAGAACCATAACGCTTGTTCAGGTTGTCAGCAACAGCCTGTCTTGTGCTCTCATATCCTGCATTTGCCATGTATCCGTGTACTACGTGCGGATCCATTTCATTATTGATATAGTTGATAGCTTCCTTCACTTCTTTCGGTGGGTGAAGTCCCGGATTTCCTACGCTGAAGTCATATACGTTCTCTTCACCGTATACCTTTGCCATCTTCTTTCCTTCCTCAAACATTGCTCTGATTACAGAGCTTCCTTCGAGGAACGGTTCCATGCTTTTTGCAATCATACCTCTTCTCCTTTTTACTTTATTAGTATAGTGAGTGTCCGGATACCACTCCGAACAGATATAATTTTATCACAGGGATTTGGTGCTTTCAACGATTCTTATTAAAATATTCTATTTTATAAGAAATTAACAATGTAGGGGCTCGGATGGGTACGGTTTCATTTTAAGCACGAATTTGACGGCGGGGCCCTGGTTTGGACAGCTCCACCGTCAACGCCTGAGGGTTTGCGAGATCCCTGGCGGGGCCTGGTTGACGGCGGGGTCCTGGGTGAATGCGCTCCGCCGTCAACCCCTGGGGGTTTGCGGGATTCTTGGCGGGGCCTGGTTGACGGCGCGGCCTTGGTTTGGACGGCTCCGCCGTCAACCCCTGGGGGTTTGCGGGATTTCTGGCAGGGCCTGGTTGACGGCGCGGCCTTAGGCGAATGCGCTCCGCCGTCAACGCCTAGGGGGTTGCGGAATCCTTGGCGGGGCCTGGTTGACGGCGGGGCCTTAGGCGAATGCGCTGCGCCGTCAACACCTGGGGGGGTGCGGGATTTCTGTCGAGGCCTGGTTGACGGCGCGGCCTCGGGCAAACGCACTCCGCCGTCAACACCTGGGGGTTTGCGGGATCTCTGGCAGGGCCTGGTTGACGGCGGGGCCTTAGGCGAATGCGATCCGCCGTCAACCCCTAGGGGGTTGCGGGATTCTTGGTGAGGCCTGGTTGACGGCAGGGCCTGGGCCTGGCCCTTTTTTATTCACGAAGTTTTACGTTTTGTCCCAATCCCCCAGAAAAAATAATGAGCAAAAAAAAAACCGCCGCATTTAACTGCAGCGATTCCTTTTGCTTTCATATGCTGTATTCTAAACTTGCCAGATGTCGAGCTAGTATCCTGGGGGTGGTCTTTGCACATTACAAATGGCAAGTATAGAATAACGAAGCGAAGGATGAACGGCAAAGCCATCATCTTTCGTTTTTATTCTACCCGTTTGAAGACGGTTGTCAACCGGATTTTTTAAATTTTTTCAATTATTTACATGCTTTCTATTCAAAAAAGAAATAATAGCTTTTCGAGAGAACAAATTTTCTCTATTTTCTTTAACCCCTTGCAATCACCGGAGTTGCGACGAAATACTCCAGCGAGTAGAAATCGCCTCCGCACTGGATATATTTGTTTCGAATAATCGGCGGAAGGTATTTCATCGGGATTCCCGTCTCCCGATTCAAGCGTAGCAATGTCTTCTCTTCCGGTCGCGTCGTTCTCCCCAGAAAAAAGTCCTGATTCGCTTCCACAATCTGCTCCATGACCTTATACAGGAACCGGTGTCTTACATTCAAGTCGTAAATCAGCTGCCGCCCTGTCTCGAAGGATTCTGACAGGAACTCGATTTTCCGCATGTCACTAATCTCCGGAATGAGTTCTCGGCAGCGATTGTCGATAACCGGCATCGGCATTCCGGTAACGTTGAGGTATCCTTTCGCATATGTTCGAGATCTTCGAATGACGATATCTGGAACCACGAAACGCTGAGCTTTCTGGTCCCGGTACCGAAGGCCCGGTCTTGGAATTTCGGCAAATCCACCTCGCCGCTGAGATCTCAAAGCCGCTTCCGTATTCGCCGTTCCCACCCCCGGGGGATCCATGGCCCGAACCATCCCCTCGGCCAGCTCCACATCCCATGGGTTGGCAAAGCACAGATTCGCCGCCTCTTCCCGGTTGTAATCCAAATATCCTGCATCATCCATCTTGCTAATCATATAGCGGCAGACGCGGTAAGACCCGCTGCCAAGCCCCGAGGCTTCCAGCTGCTCCATCAGGTGCTTTCGGAGACTGATATCTTCCCGGACATGTTCTTCATATGCCTGCATGCTTTTACCGGTGAGGCGATGGAATTTCTCCCAATTCCAGAAGGCTTCATATCGGTCCATCGAAGTCTCAAAGAACCGGTTATCTTCCCGATTCTCCCGCCATGACCCGCTTCGAAGCACAGGGTTCTTTTCGATTATCCGCGTGGTGCCGTCTGCCACCGCCAGCTGGCTCATAAAAAGTGGATGATTCATCGATATCCTTTCTCTCCTTTGTTAAGCTCGTTCCATTCACACTGCTATGATTATACATTCCTCCGGCTTTTCATTGCAAGGTGTGTGGCAACTTCCCTCAGACTTTGTTATACTGGACTTTATTAATCCGAGATTATTCAAGTAAGCTCATCAGGGGGTTATATGGTAAAAATATATGACGTTATCATTACAGGGGCCGGTGCGGCCGGTCTTCTCGCCGCGTCTAGACTGGACCTGGGCGACCGTTCCGGTCTCATTCTAGAAGCCACCAACGCGCTCGGCACCAAGCTACGCATGAGCGGGGCCGGGCACTGCAACTTTACCCACGAGGGGTCCATCAAGGAAATGGTTCCTTGCTACGGCGAACAGGGGAAGAAAATCCGCAAAGTCCTGTACCGCCACAACAACCAGTCCTTCGTGGAATTTCTGGAAAGCTTTGGAATCCCCTCTCACAACCGGGATGGGGGCCGGATTTTCCCTCGGTCCGAAAGCAGTCAGGAGGTACTGACCGCGCTTCTGGAACAGGTCCGGCAAAACAACTTCGCCATCAAAAAAGGCTTCCGAGTGAAATCCATCCTGCCGATTCCGGATTCCGATTCCGACCATC
>JBNMGJ010000111.1:0-5979 GCA_050872185.1 Mogibacterium sp. | reverse complement strand
CCACAGGGCCGGCCGGGCACTCGCGGTTCACGAAGGGCACCCACTTTCCCTATAGGATTCGTGAACTTTCACATGGCACAGGGCCGGCCGGGCACTCGCAGTTCACGAAGGACGCACGATTTTCCCGTAGGATTCGTGAACTTTCGTCGGCCGCGGGGCCGGCCGGGCACTACTTTTTTGTTATGCATCAAAAATGGGGCGCAATGCGCCCCACAGTCTTTTACCAATTCAATTCTAACTTCTAGTCAGTATCACTGATTACTATCCACTACCCCTGCATCTCTACATACTCGTCGTAGCTGCACAGCTTATCCGTCAAATGTCCTTCTGCATCGATTTCCATAATGCGGTTGGCGATGGTGCTGATGAACTCATGGTCATGGGAAGCGAAGATGATGTTTCCCTTGAAAGCCTTAAGGCCGTCGTTCACAGCGGTGGTGGATTCCAGGTCCAGGTGGTTGGTTGGCTGATCCAACACCAGGAAGTTGGAGCCGAACAGCATCATTCTGGAAAGCATGCAACGCACCTTCTCGCCTCCGGACAGCACCTTAACCTGCTTGTACACATCGTCACCGGAGAACAGCATCTTTCCCAGGAAACTTCTCATATAAGTTTCGGTGGTTTCTGCCGTGTACTGACCCAACCAGTCGATCATGTTGAGGTCGCAGTCGTTGAAGTAGGCGGAATTATCCATCGGGAAGTAGGACTTGGTGATGGTTACGCCCCACTTGTAAGAGCCTTCGTCCGGTTCCATTTCCCCCATGAGAATCTTGAACAGGGTGGTGTTGGCAATTTCGTTCTCGCCAACGAAGGCGATTTTGTCCTCCCGTCCCACCATGAAGGACACGTTGTCCAGTACTTTTACCCCGTCGATGGTCTTGCTGATTCCATCCACCGTCAGGATATCCTTTCCTGCTTCTCGATCCATGGTAAAACCAACAAACGGATATCTTCTGGAGGATGCCGGCATTTCCTCAACGGTCAGCTTATCCAACAGCTTCCGGCGGGATGTGGCCTGCTTGGACTTGGACTTGTTGGCAGAAAATCGCTGAATGAAGGTCTGGAGTTCTTTGATTTTCTCCTCGTTCTTCTTGTTCTGATCGCGGATCATCTTCTGTACCATCTGGCTGGATTCGTACCAGAATTCGTAGTTACCCACGTACATCTTAATCTTTCCATAGTCCACGTCCACGATATTGGTGCAGACCGTATTGAGGAAGTGACGGTCGTGGGATACCACGATAACCGTTCCCTCGTAATCCAGCAGGAAATCTTCCAACCAATTAATGGCCTTGATATCCAGGTGGTTGGTCGGCTCGTCCAGCAGAATGATATCCGGATTGCCGAACAAGGCCTGAGCCAGTAGCACCTTCACCTTCTCCTTACCGGTCAGGGTGCTCATCTCCGCATAGAGAATGTCGTTGGAAAGTCCTAAGCCCTGAATCAGACGGCTCACATTGGATTCCGCTTCCCAACCGTCCATCTCGGCGAACTCCCCTTCCAGCTCTGCCGCCCGGATGCCGTCCTCGTCAGAGAAATCCGGCTTCATATACAGGGCGTCTTTTTCTTTCATCACATCGTACAGGTGCTTATTTCCCATAATTACCGTATCTAACACCGTGTACTCATCATAAGCGAAGTGGTCCTGCTTGAGTACCGACATTCTGCAGCCCTTCTTGATGGATACATCTCCCGTGGTGGGTTCCAGATCTCCGGAAAGCACCCGAAGGAAGGTGGATTTGCCAGCTCCGTTGGCGCCAATCACTCCGTAGCAGTTTCCTGGTGTGAACTTCAGGTTCACATCCTTGAAGAGGGGCTGCCCGCTGAAATTCACACTGACATTGATTACATCTAACATTCTATATCCTTTCTCCTGACAAGAGCATATTAAAAGCGCTGCAAACTTCTCATTCGCAACGCTTACACATACGAAATATCAAGTTATATTACCATAGATTCCGAGGGGTTGCAATCTTCAATTCCTTGTAAAAATAATTTCGTTTGAAATACATCCCCATTGACCATATAAATAAATTTGTATATAATTTCTGTATCATATAAGGAGGACACTTTATGCCAAATATTAAATCCAGCGCAGATCTCCGGAATCATTATAACGAAATTTCGAGTTACTGCCATGAATATCCAGAACCAGTATTCATTACCAAAAATGGCAAAGGCGATCTTGCCGTAATGAGCATCGAGACCTACGAAGAGCTGATTGGCAAATTCGAACTATACAGCCTGCTCAAAGAGGGAATGGATGACATTGAAGCGGGCAAAACTAAACCTTTTGAAGATGCCATCAAGGACATTCGGAGTCGCCGATGAACTACCAGATTAACATCTCCGCTGTTGCAGAGCGTGATTTGATACGTTCGGCAGACTATATCGAATTCACACTTAAGAATCCAAACGCTGCTAATCACCTACTTCATACTGCAACAAAACAAATCCAATCTCTATCACAATTTCCAGAACGGTTCCAACTAGTGAACGACCCGATTTTAAGTGCTTGGGGCATTCGTTTTATCACGGTGAATAACTATATGGCATTCTACACGGTAGACAAATCCACCAGAACCGTTACCGTTGTCCGCTTTCTATATAAGCAGAGTAACTGGCGGTTAATACTACACCAAAGTAGTTATCCATCTAACTAAACGCTCATTCCTTCTTCCACCTTCCGGTAAGATAGTAGGTTCCCCCTACCAAGAGCGGTACGAATCCGGCCAGCGCATCCCCGTACCAGAAGCCCCTCGGCCCCATGGCGAAGAAGAATCCGAATAGGTACGCCAATCCAATGCGGGCCACCAGTCCATCCAGAATGGCGATGAAAAGATTCAGCTTAGAATTTCCGGATCCGTTGATGATGGCAAAGCCGCAAGTCCGGGTGGTGGCTCCCACGAAGTTCAGAATCACGGGTCCCACGATGATTCCCGCTGCCGCCAGCACTTTACCATCCTTCGTGAAGAGTCCGCAGACTCCCTCCGGCACCGTCACCATAATCAGAATCAACACCAGGGACACCACCGCCGAATAGGCCGTAGCCCAGCCTATGACTCTTGGCACCCGGTGATATTTCTTCGCCCCCAGGTTCTGGGCCAGCATGGAGGCCCCTGCCGTGCTAAGCGCCGCAGACATGATTCCCGCCATGGTGTTAATCTTGCTGATGATTCCCGCAATGGCCGAATAGATGACGCCAAAGGAATTCACCCAGGCGGTGACAATCGTCATGGACACCGAAATCGAAGCGGACTGGATGGACATGGGAATGCCCAGTGCCGTCAGCCGAGCCACCGCTTCTCGCTTCGGAACAAAGCTCCCCGGCCGAAAGTCAAATCCGAAAGCCTCCCTCCTGCGATAGAGATACACGAGGGCTACCAGGAAGCTGAAACCCTGACCGATTACCGTGGCCAACGCCGCCCCCTGCACCTCCATGTGGAATACGGCGATGAACAGCAGGTCCAATAGAATGTTCATGCAGGCCGCAATGGTGATGAAGATGAAAGGCCGTCTGGAATCTCCCATCCCCCGCATGATTGCGCTAACAATGTTATATCCATAGATGAATAGCAATCCGAAGATGCAGGTCACCGTGTAATCCATGGTATACCCATAGGATTCCGCCGGCGTATTCACCATCTGAAGAATCCACGCCCTCAGATTGTAGCAGATGATGGACATGGCCAGCGCCAGACTCATCATCACCGTGAACATGGTGCCGATGGTATGCTTCACGCTATCGTAGTCCTTCCGTCCCACCGCCTGAGCGATGGTAATCTGCCCTGCACCGGAGAAGCCGATGGCAAAAAAATTCAGAATCTGCAGAATGTTCCCGCCAGTGGCCACCGCGGACATGCCGCTGCCTCCGATGAACCGTCCCACAATCACCATATCCGCCACATTGTATATGGCTTGCATCGCATTAGACAGAAACAGAGGCAGCGCAAAGCGAAGCAGCTGCTTTGCAATCGGCCCATCTGTCAAATCATTCACCATTGAAAAAGATTTCTTTTCTTCCATTACACCTCAATCCTATTTGTTGTTCGCATCGATAATCTCCTGAATAGACTTATACTCCGGCTTCGGGAAAAGCCCCTCGAAATCTTTCAAGCTGTCCAGAACAAAAGCCAACTTCAGCAATGAAGTAAGGGAAATCTCCCCCGTCTGTTCGAATCGCTTCAAAGATCCCAGACTCACCCCAGACCGGTCCGCCAGCTGCTGCTGAGTCAGCTTCTTATATTTCCTTTTTGCCCTCTCCTTCTCCGCCAGTTCCATGGCAACCTCATGGGGAGTTTTGAAATTCAGAAATTCCAAATTCATAGCTAATATATTATCCCTTTTCGTTGTTTTTTGCTAAAAATAGCTAACATATTATCTATATTATACTATACATCCCAGCACCTTGCAAACCTACTAGGAAACCGAATGGCGAAAATAATTTATTTTTCCCGATACTCCTGTTCAAGCTCTTCGACCAGGTATTCATCACTCATACAGTGCATATCTGACACACCGTCATGTATTAGACGATAGGTTTCGGAATTATAGAACAATTTCAACGCTCTATCCAATGACATATTATTTTCTCTTGCAAATGATTCAATAACTCTTGAATACTTCTTCTGAAGCAAAATCGGATTTGCATTCATATTTTCTCACTCCCTCTAAAAGAAATCTGTGCTAATGCTCTCTCTGTACGAAAACAAATCTGCAAATTAGGCTTTTCATATCTCAGACGTTTAATTGCTTCTTGCTTATCAATTAAGCCATCGAAAAATAGTTCTACTGTATTGAACACTTTATCATTCGCTACTCCGCCGATTACCACATCGTAATCCGATTCATCTCTCATACTTCTGCAATTTAGAATAAAATCTAACCACTTCTCTGAATAGGAATCAAATTGGAGTACTTTAAGGCTATCTGCACTTCTTTCATTCCATTCAAATATCGATATAATACCAGATTTTCCTCGACGTTTAAATTTCTCACACCACTTTACTGCCTGCTCATGCAATGGAGTTACATAGAAGCCTCGGCCAAAATCCACATTCAGCCGTGAATGTGTCAAATCTGGTTTCGCTATCTCTAGAAATGAACCATGGTACAAGATCATACCTCCACCCCTCTTTCTTTCATAACATCCAAAATATCTTCAATAATATATTCTTTGCTCTGGGTATGAAGAATATCGTATCCTGGTATGATATATTCATTCAAAATATTGCTTTCTTCAGTCAATGCTTTGTATACACGTCCCGCATCCACGTCAAGTTTGTTGGCAATATTCTCAATGCAGAAAATAGCAAATTCCAGCTCTGCAGCATTTCTTATTTTCTTTTCAACTTCCATTTCCAGCTCCTTTTCTAAAAGCAAATTATGCTACTTCTCCGCTTCCGCCACTAGTCTCTGATAGTGCTTCATCAGCTCGGCTACGCAGGCGCTCTCATAGTGGTAGGCATCGCTGCCCTTCTGGAATCCGTAGGCCTGCATCACCGCCATGTCGTTCTGCTGATGGGCCTTCCGAAGTTCTGGCGGCATGGTGGCCTCGTCATAGAGATCTGCCAGGCTGCACTCTGGATACAGCGCTCTGGCATCCAATATTCCCTGTGCCGTCTTCTCAATCCGTGCTTTCTGCTCCACCGTGGGTTCCGGCCAAGGGAAGTTGTTGTAGACGATATCCTTGGAATAGCGGTAGTCGCTCTTCAATCGTCCGCACACCGCCCGCATCCAACCCATGTGGATGTTGGAGGTGAGGATGCCGAAGTGGTAGAGATTGGCGTTAGGAATACACATAGCCGCATCCGTTAAAATCATTTCTTTCCCTATAAAGGGTCAATCATTTTTTTCGTGGGATTGACATTACCACGATATAGATATTGTAACCCCTCCGCCAGCCTTGACATGAACCTCAGGCAATGTATTGGATAATTAACCCGACGGCGAAGAACTCAAGAACAGTTGTCAATTGTG
>JBNMGJ010000006.1:0-25762 GCA_050872185.1 Mogibacterium sp. | reverse complement strand
TCCCCTGAGCTACTGAGACATAAGGCAGGCAGCGAATGTAAATTCGCTGCCTGCGAATTTCTATATTCAGAAAATGAACGTAAACGAACGACTACAGTTCCTTGCCAGTGAGCAGCGTGTACGCTTCCTTATACTTGGCGATGGTCTTGTCGATAACATCCTGCGGAAGCTTATAGTCGCTGTCCGGATTGGCCTTGAGCCAGTCGCGAACGAACTGCTTGTCGTAGGAAGGCTGGGACTTTCCTACTTCGTAACCTTCCAGCGGCCAGAAACGGGAGCTATCCGGTGTCAGAACTTCATCTGCCAGGACGATTTCGCCCTCTTCATTCAGACCGAACTCGAACTTGGTGTCGGCAATGATAATTCCGTGCTCCAGTGCGTAGTCCGCACACTTCTTGTAAACATCAATCGTCAGATCCCGAACTTTCTTCGCATATTCCTCACCGTGTCCTGGGTAGTTCTTCTCCAGAACTTCGATGCTCTTCTCGTAGGAGATGTTCTCATCGTGATCGCCAATTTCGGCCTTGGTGCTCGGTGTGAAAATCGGTTCCGGCAGCTTCTCGGATTCCTTCAGACCTTCCGGAAGCTTGATTCCGCAGACTTCACCGGTCTTCTGGTAGCTAGCCCAGCCACTTCCGGTGATGTATCCCCGGACGATGCACTCCAGTGGAAGCATATCCAGCTTCTTGCACATCATGCTTCTTCCTTCGAACTTCTCATTCTGGAAGAACTCCGGCATATCCTTCACATCGGTGGAAATCATGTGATTCGGTACCACATCCTTCGTGTAGTCGAACCAGAACTTAGACATCTGAGTCAGAACCACGCCCTTATCCACGATATCATTCTGCAGAATGTGGTCAAAAGCCGAGATGCGATCGGTAGCAACCATAATCAGGCTGTCTCCTGCATCATAGAGTTCACGAACTTTACCTTCCTTAACAGGTGAGTATTCCTTCATCTTCAAATTTCTCCAATCTGTACTCTCAATACAACAAAGATTTGACCATATTAATATACCACCTCGCCGGAATCAGTTCAAGAATTAGCCGGTAAAAATACGATTCTTCCGGCCCAGAATCCCGAGAAAGAAAATTTGACAGAAATTAAAAAATTAGCGCTTTTAATTCAAAGAAAATAAAGGTATAATCAAATTAGTCGCATTAAAAATACTAGTAGAAAAGGGGGATATTAGGATGCAGAATCAATTGAGACGAAAGCGCTCCGTGCTGACAATGCTGCTGTGCATACTGATGGTTCTTACGATACCATCGGGAACGGTGTTTGCAGACACCACCGACACTACCGGCAGTTCGGTGAAGAGCGCAACCTGGGATCAGTTCCCGAAGATTGGGAACCTGACCAATGACACCATGGAGGGTGTGGATCTTTCCATGTACCAGACGAACCTGGGATGGAAGAAAGAATTCACCGATTACCGGCAGGAACCGGTGAAGAATCTGATGACATTCATCAAATCACAGGGAGTGAACACCGTTACCGTTAAGGTGGCAGTGAATCCAAGTGCAGGTGACCAGGAGCAGAAGAATCTCTGCACATTGGAGAATGGCATTAAGACCTTGAAGGCAGCGAAGGAAGCTGGACTTAAGACTAACATGGTGCTTCTCTTCTCGGACTGGATGACCTACAAAAATGAACAGACCCCATCCAAGTCCTGGACCGGTGAGGCAGCAGATGCCGCTAAGGCGTACACGAAGGATACGGTCCTGGCCGACCTGAAGAAGGCTGCTTTTACTCCGGATATGATCACCATCGGAAACGAGGTGGATTACAATTTCCTGGGATACACTGACGATGAGGGCTGGAAGGCCATGGGAGACATTTCCGGAATCATCAAGGAGTACAATGAGAATATTCAGATTGGCATTGGCATTGCCGCACCGGGAGATGCCAAGGATGCCTCGGCGGCAGATAACATTCAGTGGGTTATCAAGAAACTGAATGATGACGGGAACGGCATCAAATACGACAAGGTGGGCGTAACCCTGTACGGTGATTACTACAGCACAGATTACATCAAGGCTCTGCGGGATGATTTCCAGAAGTACGAGAGTGCGGCAAAAAAAACAGGCAAAGACCTGTACGTTGCCGGAATTTCCTTCTCCACGAAGGAGGATAAGGATACTTCGGAAACTAGAGAACAGCAGGCAAAAGAAATCTACGATGTACTGGAAGCAACCGTAAGTAAGGATAACCAGGGCGGCCTCATCTATGACAACGCCCTTCTGGGTTGGAATTCGGAAGCATTGGTGGACAACTACGGTCACCTGAAGAAGACGTTGGCGGTTTTCGCCTATGCAGCGGGCACGAAGGTCAACGTGGCAGAATGGTACAATCCATATGAATACGGTGGAGAACCGGGACTGAAGGAACAGAAGGTCAAGATCAAGAAGGTTGACAACATGACCGATGAAATGATCCGGGGAGTGGACATCGGTTCTTACAAGGCCCTTCAGGCCGCGGGAGTAAAGTTCTACAACGAGAACGGTAAGGAAGAGCCGCTGCTGAAGATTCTCAGTGACCACGGCGTGAACTCCATCCGAATCCGTGTGTGGAACGATCCGTGGAAGCATGAGAAGGACGGAACCAAGACCACCTATGGTGGCGGCGGAATGGACCCAGACAGAGCACTGGAACTGGGCAAGGAAGCCAAGAAGTACGGAATGAGCGTTACGTTGGATTTGTTCTACTCGGATTTCTGGGCCGATCCGACCCAGCAGATTCTTCCGAAAGCGTGGAAGAAAGATGCCGACGATAACGAAGCAATCCGCCGGGATTACTACGACTATACGAAGGAAATCTTCACGAAATTCAAGGAAGCCAACGTTCCGGTAGCTATGGTGCAGCTGGGTAATGAGATTACCAACGGTATTCCAGGGGCTTTCGACTTCGATCAGAAGTACCAGGATGCATGGAGTGACCAGAGTAAGGTGAAGAATCGTCCGAAGAACGCTTGTATGTTCCTGAACTCTGCAGCATCTGCCGTGCGGAAGGTATCGCCGGATACGAAGATTGCGCTGCAGCTGGAATCTCCGAACCGCAGCAAGTTCAAGACCATTATGGATGCTTGGAAGAAGTACGATGTGGACTACGATGTACTGGGCGCTTCCTATTATCCGTTCTGGGCAAACAATAGCGAGAACAAGCTAAGCGATTTGAAAGCTGTTCAGCAGCTGGCCAAGGAATACGGCAAGGATTTCGTTGTCATGGAAACATCCTGGATTAGTAATAGCGAGGATGCGGACGGCACCAATAACCAGGTTGGAAAGCCAAGTAGCCTGGTGAAGTATGAAGTCGGACCACAGGGCCAGGTAGACTCCCTGTCGGATATGTACAAAGTACTGGGTGAGAGCTACAATGGCCTGGGTGCTTACTACTGGGAACCGGCATGGATTCCAACCATCCCAGGACAGCATAACTGGAAGAAGAACAAGGAACTGGCGGAGAAATATGGAAACGGCTGGGCCGCAAGGGCAGCGGAGGAATATTCTCCAAAGTTCAAGATGTTCTACAATGGCGAACCAACCGCCGGAGCCAGTGCCTGGGACAACATGGGTCTCTTCGACTTCAACGGCTGCATGCTTCAGAGCTTGAACTTCTATAAGGATGCAGTGAGCAGCGTGAAGCCCGTAATGTCGGTTAAGAAGACGACATTTACGTATAACGGCAAGAATCAGAAGCCGGAAGTCATCTTGAAGGTTCGTGGAAAGGTGGTTCCGAAGCAGTACTACACCCTGTCCGGTGACACGGCGAAGAAGAACGTGGGAACCTACACGGTGAAGGTTACCTTCAGTAAGGAATACCAGGGATTCAAGGGAACGCTGTCTGCGAAGTACAAAATCCTTCCGAAGAAGCCAGCGCTGAAGACTCTTAAGAAGGGCAAGAAGAGCATTACCGTCTCCTGGAAGAAACAGACCAGTCAGGTCTCCGGATTCCAGATTCAGCGGAGCACCTCGAAGAAGTTCACGAAGTCTACGACCAAGCAGTACACCGTGAAGTCTTCCAAGGCGACGAAGAAGAAACTGACGAAGCTGAAAGGGAAGAAGCGGTACTATGTCCGCATCCGAACATACAAGAAAGTAGGAAAGACCACCTACTATTCCAGCTGGTCCGGATCGAAGAACGTTAAAACCAAATAATTTACAAATAACGACAGAATCCCTGAAACCTTGCATTTCACAGGAAAGTATTATACAATGTCCTGTGTATGTGGTTCAGGGATTCTTCGTTTTGAAGAGGAATGTCGGAATCGCAGGAATCAATAAAGCTATTTTTACAACGGTAATTAGGGCGATGCAGAAGGTCATTCATTGGACGAGGTCACAAAGCCTTTATAATAGCAGTATGCTGATAAAGGAGGAAATATGATTACAGCAGTTGTAGGAGCAAATTGGGGCGACGAAGGTAAGGGCAAAATCACCGATCGCCTGGCACAGGATGCCGACTATGTAGTACGTTTTCAGGGCGGAAGCAATGCCGGCCACACGATTAAGAACGAATGGGGAAAGTTCGCACTCCATCTTCTTCCGTCTGGAATTTTCAGCAAGGACGCAGTCAGCGTCATCGGCAACGGTGTTGCAGTGAACGCGAAGATTCTGGCAGACGAACTGAAGACACTGGAGGATGCCGGTGTGGAGCACAGCAAGCTAATCGTTTCGGATCGTGCCCACGTGGTCATGTCCTATCACATGCTTCTGGACGCTTATGAAGAAGAGAGACTGGCAGGAAAGTCCTTCGGTTCCACCAAGGCCGGAATGGCACCTTGCTACTCGGATAAATACGCAAAGATTGGTTTCCAGGTTGGTGAACTGTATGCGGACAAAGAAACACTGATGCCTCGTATCGAGAACGTATGCAAGATTAAGAATACGCTTCTGGAGCACCTGTATCACAAGCCACTGCTGGATCCGGAAGAAATATATAAGGAAATCAAAGAGAACGCAGAGATTCTGAGACCTTACGTGGCACACACATCTGCCGTGCTGCACCAGGCCCTCAAGGATGATAAGAAGATTTTGCTGGAAGGTCAGCTGGGAGCGCTGAAGGATACGGATCACGGAATCTATCCGATGGTAACTTCTTCCTCCACACTGGCTGGATTCGGTGCTATCGGCGCCGGAGTTCCGCCTTACGAAATCCAGAGAGTCATCTGCGTGGTTAAAGCGTACTCCTCTGCAGTAGGCGCAGGCGCCTTTGTTTCTGAGCAGTTCGGCGATGAGGCGGATGAGCTGAGAAGACGCGGCGGTGACGGCGGCGAGTTCGGTGCCACCACCGGTCGTCCAAGAAGAGTGGGTAACTTCGATGCAGTTGCGACTCGATATGGATGCATGATGCAGGGTGCTACCGAAGTGGCCCTGACTGTTGTAGACGTGCTGGGATATCTGGACGAGCTGAAGATTTGCGTGGGATACGAAATCGACGGAGAGGTTACCACCGACTTCCCGAACACCATCCAGCTGGAGAAGGCAAAGCCGGTATACGAGACCCTGCCAGGATGGAAGACGGACATCTGCGGAATCACGAAGTACGAGGATCTGCCGAAGGAATGCAGAGACTACGTGGAGAGAATCGAAGAGCTGATTGGCGTGCCGATTACCATGGTATCCAACGGTCCGGCTCGTGACGAACTGATTTTCCGTTAATCGTGACGGAATAATCACGGAGCGTTCAATTCCGGAAGTATAATATCTTAATAGAGCGGAGTGCCTGCGGCTTAGTCCGCAGGCTTTTCTAGTTATCCGAGGGAAGTTCCCTCGGTAAAAGGAGGAAATCGGAGTATGCCGAATGCACTGACAATATGGGATGGAAATCTGTTGATGGAGATACAGCACCTGGTGATTCGAGGCGGCCTGACACCGGTGATGAAGTTCATCACCCACCTGGGAGACAAGGGAATCATTTGGATTGCCTTGATTATTCTCATGCTTTGCTTTAAGAAAACCCGGAAGGTGGGAATTATCGCGGGAACAGCGCTAATCGTCTCCTTCATTATCAACAATCTGATGCTCAAGAATCCGGTGGCCCGGACCCGGCCCTACGATATGTTCGCTGGCGTGCAGCGGCTGGTGGAGAAACAGAGCGACTGGTCCTTTCCGTCGGGACATTCTGCCGCTTCCTTCGTCACCGCGGTGGTCATGTTCCATGAGCTTCCGAGAAAGTACGGCGTGCCGGCACTGACACTGGCATTCCTGATTGCTTTTTCCCGGCTCTACGTAGGGGTTCACTATCCGCTGGATGTGCTGGCGGGGGCGGTAAGCGGAACCATTATCGCCCTACTGGTATGCAAGGCCTTTGAACGGTATAATAGAAACAAGGAGGGATTGCGTAGTGGTACACATCGGTAATGACTGGGATGAAATTCTGAAGGATGAGTTCAAGAAGGGTTACTATCTGAACCTTCGGCAATTTCTCAAACACGAATATCAGAACGGGACGGTCTACCCGGATATGAACGATATATTTAACGCATTTAAATACACGCCTTATCACGAAGTGAAGGTAGTGATTCTGGGCCAGGATCCCTACCACGAGCCAGGGCAAGCCCACGGCCTGTCCTTTTCCGTGCAGCCGGGAGTGCCTCAGCCACCGTCGCTTCAGAACATCTTCAAGGAGCTTCACGACGACATCGGATTTGAAATTCCGCCTAGAGATAACGGCTGCCTAATTCCGTGGGCGAAGTCCGGGGTTCTGCTCCTCAATACGGCGCTGACGGTGCGAGCTCACCAGGCCAATTCCCACCGGGGGAAGGGCTGGGAACAGCTGACAGACCGGGTAATTGAGCTTCTCAATCAGCGCGAGAAACCGCTGGTATTCGTTCTCTGGGGCAGCAACGCCAAGGCCAAAGCCCCTCTGATTACGGGAAAACAGCACCTGATTATCACATCGGTGCACCCGAGCCCCCTGTCGGCATATCGGGGATTCTTCGGCGGGAAGTATTTCTCCCGCATTAACCGGTTCCTGGAGGAGAACGGTGAGGAGCCGGTGGACTGGACGCTTGTAAAATAAAGAAAGGAATGGCGATGAAATACCGATTTAACGAAACATTGCCGAAAGACTACCTGGATCTGGCAAAGCAGATCGGCCGCCGGATTACGCCGGTACAGGCCAACTCTGCCATGCGGGGAAGTCTTTTTACCGTGGGAATCTATGATGACTCGGAGAAGCTGGCGGCCTTCGGCAGAATCTGCGGAGACGGGGTGCTGTGCTTTACGGTGACGGATGTTATGGTGGATGATGCTTATCGAGATAGTCACTTGGAAGAGAATATTCTGAAAGAAATCAGCGATTTCCTCCGGGAACACCGGTGCCGGGAAAGCAGCGTGATGATTCACGTATCCCGGGAATACGGAAGTCTGTGCCGGAAGTACGGCTTTCGGTATCTGGATGAAGATTACGAAGTGATAATGAAAGGCTAGGAAGACGTGGATAAGCTGAAAGAAGTAGTATATAGAGAATATTTGGAGCACATTCAGAAACATGGGGAAGAGAACCGGAGGGCAGCGGAAGTGATGAAGGAGGATCTGCAGCATTCTCCGCTGATTTCCAGAGGCCGGTTGATTGATATGCCCCTGGCCATTCCGAAAATCTACACGAAGGAAGAGGATGCGCAGTTCCGGGATGTGGTGGAAACCACCCACAGAATCTGCTGCAAAGTGATTCGTCATTACCTGGAGAATCCGGCGTATCGGCAGGGTTTTGGCTTCTCGAAGGAATTGGAGGAACTGATTCTGCTGGATCCGGGATACGAGGATCTTCTTCCTATGGCTCGGTTCGATATTTTCTACCACGAGGACACGGGAGATTTCAAATTCTGCGAAATCAATACGGACGGAACCAGTGCCATGAATGAAGATTACAATCTGGACAAGCTGAACATCAAGAACCCGGCCCATCAGGCGGTTCTTAGGAAACATACGCTGGAAAGCTATGAGCTTTTCGACAGCTGGGTGGAGACCTTTCTCCATCTGTATCAGAATTACCGGAAAAAGCATCCGGAGATGCCCCTGGTTCCTACGGTGGCTATTGTGGATTTTCTGGATAAGGGAAACCTGCCGGAGTTCTATGAATTTGCCCGCCGTTTCCAGAAGAAGGGAATCTACGCTCAGGTGGTGGACATTCGGGAGCTGCGTTACGAAGAGGGATGCCTCCTAGCACCGGAGGGATATGAGATCCACGGAATCTATCGCCGGGCGGTGACGGCGGATGTGATGGAGCAGCTTTCGGAAGTAACACCTCTTCTGGATGCTTACCGAGAGGGAAATGTGTTCCTCTGTGGATCTTTCCGGACCCAGGTGGTGCATGCGAAGACTTTTTTTACCGTACTGCATCAAGAAGAAACTCGGAAAATTTTGACAGAGGAAGAGAATCGATTTGTGGCGGAGCACGTGCCATATACCGTGGATTTCGGACCGGAGGGAATTTCCCTGGAAGAAGTCATCGGAAACAAAAACAAATATATTCTGAAGCCTAACGATTCCTATGGATCCAATAGTGTGGCGGACGGAAAAGGGCGCAGCTCGGCGGAGTGGGAAGCGCTTTGCCGGAAATACTATGGCGGGGGCTATATCTGCCAGGAGTATGCGACGCAATATGCCACGCCCAATGTGGACTTCATGCACGGAGACGGAGAAATCCACGATTACATCAACATGAACGGGCTGTATTCCTATAACGGGAAGTTTGCCGGGGTGTTCACTCGGCAGGCTCTGGGGACGATTATCGCGTCCCATCAAAGTGAGCGGAACGTGGCCAGTTACTTGCTATTGGAGTAGAAAATAAATCGAGTGAAAATGCGCCTCGCGCCCTATTGAAATAAATAGGGTGTGGGGCGTTTCTATATGCTACAATGGAACCAAGTTAACAACGAACCACGTAAAGGGGGAGAAAATGAGAAAAGACAGAGATTCAGGAATCACTTCGGGAAAACGGGTGATGGCACTGGCGCTGGCCTTCGGAATGGCTTTCTGGGCGATTCCGTTCCAGCAGGTGAGCGGGGCCACGGAATCCAAGATTCCAGAGTTTTCGGCGAAGAGTGAATCCTCGAAGAAGGACACACTGAAGAGCGTGCCGAATCAGGTGGTGGTACAGTATAAGGAAGGTGCGGTGACCACCGACTCCATGACGGCGAAGGAAAAGAGCCAGGCGGGAAAGGCCAACGTGGCAAAGACCTTCGGCACCGCCATGAAGGAAAAGACTTCTGACGGAAAGGCACGGGCGGAGAACACCCTGGGACAACAGGCGAAGATTCTGGGGAAGGTTCTGTCCGATAATTACGAGATTCAGGATACTGTAGCCTTTGACTCCAAGGCCGGAGGTAAGGATGACGAAGTTATTTCGGTCATCCAGTCCGACGAATACAGCACGGAGACTCTGGTAAAGAAGCTTTCCAGCGATTCGAGGGTGGAAAGCGCGGAGCCGAACTACATTTTCCATGCCACAAGCTTGCAGGAAGACACCGGATGGAACGATGAATACCTGAACCAGTCCTGGCAGCTAGGAAACCAGGGAATCCATGCGACGGATGGATGGAAAGCCTATGACAGCACGAAGGAAAAGGCTTCCGACGATGTGGTGGTGGCAGTAATCGATACAGGAATCGACTACAACCACGAAGAGCTTAAGAATCACATGTGGAAGGCGCCGAAGGGCTTCAAGCTTACTGGTACCTATGGCCACGATTTCGTCAAAGAAGAAGGAGACATTCTGTCAGCGCTCCTTGGAATCGAGGTGCCGGAGGATCCAGACGGCATTGATCCCATGGATCAGAACGGCCACGGCACCCACTGCGCTGGAATCATTGCAGCCCAGGCCAACAACGGCAGCGGTATAGCCGGAGTGTTCGGTGCAGATAAGACCAGCGACACACCGGGGGTTAAGCTGATGGGTGTTCGGGTTCTGGACAGCAACGGTTCGGGAACCTTCAGCGATATCATCAAGGGCTTTTACTATGTGGTTCGTGCGCGGAAGCTAGGGGTTAATGTACGCGCAATCAACTGCTCTCTGGGGGGAGAGATGGATTCCAGCATCTTCGATTCCGTTCTCAATCAAGCAGGCGAGGCTGGCATTCTCACGATGACGGCAGCCGGAAATGAGGCAGCGAACAACGATACCACTGCCAACGCACCGGCCAACTCGGCATCGGATTACAATGTAGCGGTAGCGGCATCCGACGAGGACGGAACACTGGCCGCATATTCCAACTATGGAAAGAACAACGTAGATGTGGTGGCACCGGGAACCAATATTCTGTCTTCGGTAAGATACGATAACTACACACCGTGGCTGTATACAGCAGATCAGCTAAAAGAAAATACCGAGTTTTTCGGAAAGTTCACGCAGGATTCCAAGATGTCTGATGGAACCTATGTTCCGGTATCCGGCAAAGATCGGAATGGCAAGGACATTACCGGCATGAAGGAATTCGGCAGTGCAGCTACCGCAGTAAATCACGTGAACGGAAGCAAATCCAAATCGGAACTGAGCCTATGCAGTAGCGACGAGGGAACGATGCAGGCTTCCGGAAACGACACTTCTCTGCAGTGGAAGATTACCGGAGCGAAGAAAGGGGATACATTCGTACTGTATTTCCCATACAGTCCGGGAGGAACCAGTGTAAGCAGTGCTCGGTATGAGAACATGGCGTACACCACGAAGACTCAGAACGGCACCACCGGTGCGATTGTTACCGGAGATATGACCCTTTCTGTTGGTGAGGATGGCGAACTGCAGGAAGTGAACCTGGCGGAAGATCGAAGCGAAGCGGCGCAGCTTGTGTCCTATGATTACAACAACATCTGGAGAGCCGATGGGTCCCAGGCATCTACACTTAAATTCTCCGATGCGCAGCACTTCGGCTTCGGAATTGCCTATCAGGCAACCACGGACGGAGATTTGACCGTCAACATCGATTCCATCGGAATCTCCAAGAAGAATGCGGATGAAGACAGCTTCGGCAAATATGCACTGGAATCCGGAACTTCCATGGCTACACCGGTGGTCACCGGTTCTGTGGCACTGATTGCGGCTATGAACCCGAAGGCCGATGCGAAGCAGCTTCGGACCATTCTGTTCCAGACCACCAATAACAAGTACAAGAACGAAGTATCCACCGGTGGTGGAATCGACTTCAGCGAGTATTCCGTGGACAACGTATCTGCCAAGCCGGCGCTGCGAACCGTTACGGTGAATCGGAAGAAGAATACGGTGACTCTGAATGGTGCAGCCTTCGGAACCAGCCCGAAGGTGACCGCGGTGAATACGGTCCAAAAGACGAGACAGGAAATCGCAGGAAAGGACATTACCTCTAGCGGAAGCAGCATTACGATTCAGAATGCATCATCGTACCACCTCATCGGAAGTTCGGTTGCTTTTACCGTGGATAACGGAACGAAGACCGGACAGGGAACCTTCTACTTGGTACGAGGCGAGACATCATATAAGACGGAATTCACGATGACCGAAAAATCGGATGACGGAGAGGGAGATGACGAATCCCAGAAGAAATCCGGCAAAATCACTCTGGACGACGGGGATGACGATGACGATGGCGAGGATATGGCTTTCGAGGTGGAGTGGATTCCGAATCCAAGCAAGCTGATCGGATATAACTTGAGTGACGGAGAGCTGTATACGGCGAACAAGGATGGGTATGAAGATGTGGGCGATACCCTGTCCGATACGATTAAGAAATATGCAGAGAAGAAGGGAAAGAAGAATTTCCTCTGGAAGTTAGAGAAGGAAGATGAAATCAGTATTGTACCGGTAACCAACGCCACATATATGCATGGCGTTGTCTATGAGATTATCGGTTGTGACCTGGGTGACCGCGTATCCTACATGCTTGTGGGCAAAAACATTTCCGCAAAAGAACCGAAGTGGACCGTGTATTCAGACTCCCTTTCCAACTGGGGCAATATGCCGGACAGTATTTCAACGGACACCGCCAAGACGGCTTCCCTGGTGGGAATGAACGGAACGCTGTATCTAGTTGGTGGTGCGGAGAAATCTGGCGACAACGTCACACCGACGACAGGCACCTGGTCCTGCACACCGAAGAGCGGAGCTACCTGGAAGAAGGGAACCAGCCTTCCAAGTGGACTGTACGGCGGCAGAACGGTATCCGGCAACGGAAAGGTCTACTACGTAATTGGCCGGGATAAGAAAGGCGTGAATTACGATGTAATGGCGTACAATGGAAAAACCTGGACCAAGGCCGGAACCTTGCCGACGGCAATGAATGAGAAATTGAATCAGGACGATTACAACAACGACCAGCTGCGCTGCGCAGTAGGAACCGATGCCAAGGGCATTCTCTTCGGCGGCATTTCCACCGATGGCATGGGCGATACTTTCCGATTCAACTGGAAGACGGGTAAGTGCGAGGCTCTGGGATACACCTTCTGGGGAAAACTGCAGGAAAACGGCGCCATCGGAGCTTCTGTAGGAAATAAATTCTACGTAGAACGTCAAACCTACGAGGACGATGATGCAACTGGAGAAGAGTTCAAGAGCATTCCGATTACCAGTGCGTACCGAAAGTTCACGGTGAAGAAGTCCGATAAAGGCTCCGGAACCGTTGGCGGCGTTACCGGAATTCAGAATGGCGAGAAGACGACGGTAACCATCACCCCAGCCAAGGGCTCCTACATCTATTCCTACAGCATTAAGGGATACGGCGTTAAGAAGAGCTACAAGGCGCCGAAGGCAGCGGCGAAGAAGGCGGCAAAGCGTACCCTGACGGCAACGAAAGATGCTACTGTATATGTTCACTTCGGCAAGCTGTGCACCAAGGTGAAAATCAGCAAGAAATCCCTCAAGCTGAAACGGGGGAAGAGCTACAAGCTGAAGGCTTCGGCCAACGGAACCAACAGCAAGGTGACCTGGAAGGTTTCCAATAAGCGTCTGGCTTCCGTTACGAAGAAGGGACGAGTGACCATTAAGAAGAGCGCTCGGAAGGGCCGGAAGGTCAAGGTTATTGCGCGCTCCAAGGAAAATCGCAAGGTGAAGGCAACTTGCGTCATTAAGATTAAATAGTACAAAAAACACGAACGGCAGGATCCTGGGGGAATTGGGTCCTGCCGTTCATTGTGTTAACTTATATTTGAGATTGGGTGGTGATAGAATTCTGTGAACGACCTCTTCCGTTCACACTTAGTATTATACGAATCAGCCTTAAGTCGAACTTAAACTAATCTGTCAATACTGTGAAGGTAAGTGATTACTCTGCCTTCAGCGCTTCGTTCAGTGCATTCACCAGTGCATCCGCGTCGATGCCGTGTACCTGGGAAGCCTGTCCGATGGACTCACCCTGAGAAGCCGGGCAACCGATGCACATCATTCCGTTCTGGAAGAATGTCTCAATCAGTTCCGGATGCTCTGTAATAACCTCGCCGATAATGTTGTCCTTCGTAATAGCCATGTATATAACTCCCTTCAAATGTATTAGGAAAATAATTTCCATCAGGTGTTACGATACCATTGATTCTACGGAAATGCAACACCTTTCACAAATCTTTCATCTAAATCCTACTAATTTACTCTGATTTAACCTTGAAGCGAGAAAACCCCCGTGGTAGAATCATTTCCATATCGAAGATGAAGCAGGGACAGAGCCCCTTTGGAATATGAGGTTAAGAATATGAAAATTAATCGAAATACATTAATGGCAAATATCGGCCTGGAGAAGGAAAGCCTTCGGGTGGATGGGAAAGGAAGACTGGCGCAGACTCCCCATCCGTTTCCGGATGATTCCCATCTGGACGTGGATTTCAGCACCAACCAGATGGAGTTCATCACCGGCATCCATTCCTCCCCTTCCGAAGTGTATGATGCCATGGTGAAGCTCCACCGGAAAGCCCGCTCAGTACTTCGCAATCGGGAGACGGGGCCGGAGTATCTATGGCCCTTCAGCAATCCTCCTTACATCGAAAGCGACCGGGAGAATCCTCCCATGCAGTTCACCGGAGCGAATGCCTGGAAAACGGAATACCGGAATCACCTTCGGGAGCGGTACGGCACCCGGCTCATGCTGTACTCTGGAATTCATTTTAATTTCTCTTTTACCGAAGATTTCTGGAAAGATGCGTTTCCGGACCTTTCCTCGGAAGAATTAGCGGTAAAAAGAAATGCCGCTTACCTGAACATGGCCGCCTGGGCCACCCGGTACGCTTGGCTCGTGGTATATCTTTTTGCCGCAAGTCCGGTGCTAGATCCGTCCTTCTTTGAAGCAGATGATCCGAGACGGGCAGATATTGAGAAGTACGCCAGCCCACGCTGTAGCGAAATCGGGTACTGGAACACCTTCGAACCAGTGCTAGACTACAGCAGCCTGGAATCCTATGTGAATTCCATCCTCCGGTACACGGAAGACGGCACGCTGATGTATCCGGCGGAACTGTACTATCCGGTGCGGCTCAAGCCGGCGGGGACTTACGATATGGAGGCCCTTCGGAAGGAAGGGGTGAATCACATCGAGATTCGCATCATCGACGAGGATCCCTATTCGGAAATCGGAATCTGCCGAGAGGATATTCAGTTCCTGCACATTCTGATGGTGTACCTGATGTACCGCCAGCAGAAACCGTTCCTAGAGAACGAGCAGAGGCAGGCGCTACGGGACATGAAACAAGCCGCGATCTATGACGACAGCGAATACCTTTCCAACGGACGGAGCATCCGTCGGAACGCGGAGTGTGCCCTGCACGAGATGGAAGGGTTCTTCCGAAAAGGTGCTTTTACCGAAGTCGAACGGAAATACATCCGAGAAGCCATGGACTTCCAGTGGAAGAAGCTGGAACCGGGGATGCGCCGGGCGGAGAGAGTCCGGCGGGATTTCGGAGAGGCGTATGTGGAAAGGGGAGTTGACACTATCCAAGATAAACTATATTAGTAAGTACAAGATTTGATAGAAAAATGAGCTAACACACGATTTTCATGTGTCAGCTCATTTTTAGATGTTAAGATTTACTTATCCGTCATATCGTCCAGCTTATCCGTTGCCGTCACCATGCCGCCGGTCAGGATATTCAGTGCGGCTTCATTTTCGTCGTCATCCATCTCGTCAATCACCCACTTGCCGTCTTCTTTGGAGAGGTGGAAGGTGGCTGTCTTCGTGTATTCTTTCTTCTTGAGTGCGGACAGCTTCTTGTGGAGACTATCGGCCATCACTTTGCTGACTTCGTCGTCGGAGGCGTTGGAATTGTACAAATCCATGGCCTGGGAGAAGAAATCCTTGAAGCCGGCAACAAACGCATCTCCCATCTTGTAAGTGGTGATGTCTACTTTGACGGTGGCTTCGTCTCCGTTGATGTTTTCTTCGCCCATCTTGTACTCAAAGTCAATCAGTCTCGGATAGAAGTCCTTCGTCAATACCTTGGTCATGGCATCGTCGGAGAACTGACCTTCGTCATCCCCATCATCCCAGGCTTCCTTGCCGATGTCGAATGTGCTTTCTTCATATACTTTCTTGATGGCATCCTGATCCTCGTCCTGAATGGCCTTGAGGAAGGTGTCAACGGTTTTGGTCGGTGTTACCTCCGGTGTGCTGTTTCCGCAAGCAGCTAGCCCCAGCATTGTCAGAAGAAGTAACAGGGTTGCTAATTTCTTTTTCATCGATGGTACCTTTCCTTTCTTAATTCAGCATCATCTTCTCTCTAATCGGTTGGTCCAATTAGAATATCGGAAATGTTTTCCGAAATCTTACGATGACATTACACTATTTTACACCATAAGACAAGATGTGGGTGATGAAATTGAGAAAAGATTAAGAATGCCGTAAGAATCTGTTTAGAAATCTCCTGCGCATAGGCTATCCCAGCATCTGGTTCATGGTTTCCTTGCGAGCACTTCCTGCGCTAAAAAGGTCCTGGAGCCCTTTCGCATCTCCGGCAATCAGGCTTTTCCGGTACTGCTCCATCTCCTCCATAAAGCGGTCCAGTTCCAGAATCAAGTTGTCTCGATTCGTCAGGCATAGCTCGGTCCAGGTGGCCGCGTTGAGGAACGCAACCCGGGTCATATCTCGGAAACTGCCTCCCACCACAGAGCAACCTTCGGCCGTAGCCTGTTCACTCTTAACGATGGCACTTGGGATAATGTGGCTAAGCTGAGAGGTGAGCGCGATGATTCGGTCGTGTTCCTCTGCACTCATCAGGGCCACCCGTCCAAAGCCAGCAATTCGAAGAATGATGTTGAGCTTGGTCAGGAGAAAATCATCGTAGTTCTTCGGCATAACCGCCACGAAACTGGCCCCGTCAAAGAGATCTTCCCGGCTGCTTTCAATTCCCCAGGTCTGCCGACCGGCCATGGGATGCCCCCCCACAAAGCACAGGTCGGTCTCCTCCATCAGTCGGAAGGCCTCATCGCAAATCGGCCGTTTGATTCCGCAGCAGTCCACCACTAGTGTGTTCCTTTGCAGCTTCGGGGCATTCCGGTGCAGCCAGCTCACAATGTGCTCCGGCGGCATGGCCAGAAAGATCCCGCTGCATTCATTCATATTCTCCTCACTAAGCACCCCATCAATATGTCCATCTTCCAAGGCCAGTGCCATCGTGTCTGGGTTCGCATCGAATCCCAGCACCGTTGCACCGGCCTTTCGAAAGGCCAGCGCCATTGAACCTCCAATCAATCCCAGTCCAGAAATACCAATTTTCATCTCTTGCCTCCCTATTCTAATCCAATAAAAAAACCGCAGCCTGTGGCTGCGGTACATCATTCTCCGGTTTCCGATTCAATACATCGACTTCGTTACGCAAATGTGTGGCATGAACCCCGGCTTACCCGCAGCAAAAAATCCGACTGACGATACAGACGGTAGTAATAGTATTCTGCTGCGTAGTTCTGAAGCTGAGTCATAGTTCAAAATCCTCTTTTGTACGTAACCAAATAATAGAAATACGGTAAAAATAAAATCGTTGGTACAAATATAAGTCCAATTAACCAAAAAGTCAACAAGAAATTGTAGAAAGTTACAATATGGTGCCCATTTCCAGCTTTAGCGGCCTCTGGGCGCCACACACTTCGCCAGCTGTTGGCGCCCGATCGGCAAAACGCGCCCCTGGGCGCCACACACTTCGCCAGTTGTTGGCGCCCAATCGGCAAAACGCGCCCCTGGGCGCCACGTGCACCGCCAGCTGTTGGCGCCCGATCGGCAAAACGCGCCTCTGGGCGCCACACACTCCGCCAGCTGTTGGCGCCCAATCGGCAAAACGCGCCCCTGGGCGCCACACAACCAAAAGAATGGCGGTGCTGGGCAAAGCCCGCACCGCCATAGAAAGGAAAATATATATCATCAAGGTTCCATAAATGAAACCTCAGATGGAAAGCGTAACTAATTTCCGAAGAATTCGTCCAGAATACTCTCCGCATCATCGCTGAAGGAATCGCTTCCTTGCTGTCCTGAATAGGAACGGGAATCTCCGGAGGAACCACCACGACTGCTTCCGTCGCTTCCGCTATTGCCGGAGGAACCCTGGGAGCTTCCAGAATTGCTAGAATTACTAGAGCTACTGGAGTTGTCCTTTGTTCCCTTCTTGATGATATTCTTGATAATGCTCTCGACTTCGTCGATAGGAATGGCAAAGCCGATGTTATCAATGGATGCCTCCGACGAAGATCCGCTGGAGGAGTATTTTGCATTGGTGATACCGATGACCTCTCCGTACATATTGAACAGTGGACCGCCGGAATTTCCGGAGTTAATGGCCGCATCTGTCTGAATCAGATTCATGGACTGATTCTGCGAGAAAGTCACTTTCCGGTTCAGCGCACTAATCGAACCGGAGGTCAGGGAGAAGGTGAGTTCACCTAACGGATTTCCGATGGTAATTACTTCGTCTCCCACATTTGTATTCTTGGAGCTTCCCAAAGTCACCGCTTTGAGGCCGGTAGCATTGACCTTAAGCACTGCCACATCGTTGCTCTCGTTATAGCCTCGAACGGTAGCATCATACGTCTTACCGTTATTCATTGTGACAGTGATGCTGTCGGCTCCTTCAATTACGTGGTAATTGGTCACAATATACCCATTTGATGATACCACAAAACCCGATCCAGATGCAGCAGATTCTGTAGAATATCCGAACATATTTCGGGTGGTGGACTTGGTGCTGATGCCCACCGTGGCATCCACGTTCGCCGCGTACACCTGAGAAGCTGTCATCTTCTTGGAGGTGTTCACGCTTTTGACGCTCACCGTTCGGCTCCCACCGTTTCCTTCCAGAAGAGTAGCGGCTCCAGTGCTTTCCGCAATCATAGCTCCGCCAAATCCAGAGGCTCCACCGATTAGCACGCAGCACAGACCTGCCGCAACGGTTTTCTTTGTAAAAATATGTTTCTTTGGACTCGTCCTCCGATGTTCCGAACGATTCTGGCGTTTCTTCTGCCGATGTTCGTCGTTCGGATTAATCAGAACGAAATCCACGTCTTGTGCATTTGTATTGTTTGAATCATAAGGATGATTATATGGATTGTAATGATTCATATTCCCTCCTCGGCAGATTCTTATGTCTGCCTTTGACGGTAACAATATAACGCTTTAAGCTTAACGAAAGCTTAAAGCTGTGTGGAGAATATGAAATGTGAAGATTGAATTTAATCATGTTTTCATCATATAAGACGGGTGAGATATGCTATAATAGAAACCGTATTGAAAAGAACAGGGCGTTCTTTTTTTAATAGATAATAGCAGGGGTAACGGGATTAGAACGAAAGGATAGTGAGTTTGAAGGTACGTCAGTGGAGAACTAGAGTCAGAAGGATTATTGCGGCTTTGATGACAATGGGCATCATGGTTGGTTCGTGTGTCACGACATATGCGCTTCCGACCAAGTCCACGGTGCAGCAGCCGGACAAGGTGTCCACGAACCACCATTTCTACGGTATTGATGTGTCCGTATGGCAAGGGAACATCAATTGGAAGAAGGTGAAGCACGCAGGTGCAGACTACACCTTCGTTCGGGCAGGAGCCACCAGCCAGAACTCTTTCAAGCTAATCAAAGATCGTACCTATGAGAGAAATATGAAAGATGCCGCTCGTGCGGGTGTGGCCAGAGGTGTCTACTGGTATTCCCAGGCCACTACCACGGAGGAAGCGGTAGCGGAGGCGAAGGAAACCTGCAAATACGCGAAGGGCAAGAACCTAGAGCTTCCGATTGTTATGGATATGGAGTTTTCGAATGGAAGACTGGATGCGGCTTACGCAGGTTGGGTGGCAGAAGGCGGAGCGTCCAACGCTCGGGAGCAGCTGACGAAGATTGCCGACGCATTTCTCAATTACTGCAGAGAGCAAGGGTACACCACCTGTCTGTATGTATCCAAGAGTTTGACGTCCAAGACATCTGGCGTAGATGTGTCGAAGCTGGTGAAGGATGGCCACGAACTGTGGATTGCACAGTATAATGAAGATAACACCTCTTCCGAGGATTACACCTACTGGCAGTATAGCAGCATCGATCGGATTAATGGAATTAAGGGACGCATTGATTCCAACTATATGTACATTCCGAAGGATAAGAAGGTTGTTGGAAGCAAGAAAATCGATGCTCTAATGGATTACGAGCAGCTGGCGTATACTGGAAATCCGGTGGAACCGCAGGTCATCGTCAAGGACGGCATTACTGAGCTGAAGAAGAACAAGGACTATACGCTGACTTATCTGGACAACATCAAGAAGGGAACCGCTTACATTCTGGTCAAAGGAAAAGGAAAGTACCTGGGGTACACCGAGTGCATTCCGTTCCGCATCGGAGATAAGACGGTGAAGAAGGAAGCAAAAGAAGACAGCGTGACTGACGTAGTTACGTCGGAATCCGACGGCAAAACCCGAGTGAAGTTCACAGCGGCAGAAAGCGGCGCCGGCAACTACCGGATTTATTACCGGAACTCGGATAAGGAAGAGTGGAAGCATACGGACACCAACAAGACAGACGTGATTATTGAAGGAACTCCGTCTCAGGTGAAGGTTGCTACCGTACAAGCAAATAAGGTGGTTGCGACAACCACACCGAAGAACAATAAGAAGACTTCGATTATCGATAAGACGGTGAAGGAAGATACGAAAGTATGTGGCCCAGAGCAAGAGAATCGGAATCGAGTTCAACTGATTGACAAGGAGGTAAGCAGAGATGTCACAACAAGTTCCGGAAAGAACTAGTATGCGTGATCACCTCTCATCGGCTGGACAGAAATGGAAGAAACACTCCTATTTCCTACGGCTTTCCAAGAAGAAGAAAATTTTGATAGGAATGCTGGTATTTCTGGCATTCCTTCTCTTTCTTTTACAGGCAACTTTGAATCGGTATAACGGATACAACATTCTGCTTCTGGACCGGTATGTGGAATTCAACATGCCGGATACAGATACGGTGACTTCCAGTGAGTGGAAGAAGTTGATTAAGTCTGCCAAGGTGAAGCGATATCCAAGCGCGCAGCTGACCCGAGAGGTGAATTACATTACCAACCAGTACAAGAAGCGAATCAAAGAATACGGCATGAGTTATAGTGAGTACCTGAAGGAATCGAATCTGACGGAGAAGGAATTCCAGAAGCAGGTGGAGGACCTGGCCAAGGAGAATGTGAAGGAGAAACTGGTGCTTCACTCCATATCCAGAGAGAAGGGAATTTATGTGTCTCGGGATGAGATGACCAAGGCGAAGAAGCAGCTCATGAAGGATCGAGGCGTTGCCAACGAGAGCGAGTATAAGAACCTGACCGGGGAAACTTTGGACGAACACGCCCAGGAAATCGATTTGGAATCCAAGCTGCTGTACTCGAAAATCGTGAAGGAGTAACGGATTGCGCAAATCAAGCAAAGGACATATATGCAGGAATTCAAATCAAACAAGAACATTCAGTTAGACGAACAGCAGCGGGCGGCCCTTCAGAATCTGGAGGGAAGCTCGCTGCTTCTTGCTGTGCCGGGAAGCGGAAAGACCACAACCCTTCTGGCGCGGCTAGAAGCCATGCTGCGCCAGGGAATTCCGGAATCCCAGATTCTGGTCATCACCTACACCAACAATGCGGCGGAAGAGATGCGCCGGCGTTTTCGGCGGCAGTACGGAGAGAACCGGGTGGATTTCATGACCATCAACAGCTTCTGCTATCGTCTGATTCTCTATTATTCCGAGAAAACAGGACGGCAGAAGCCGGAAGATGTGGTGGACACGGGGAAGATTCTCCGAAGAATTTTCCGGCAGGTGACGCGAGAGCCTTTTCCCGTGGAAGGGGACATCCGAGAGTTCGCTCAGAAGATTACGTATATCAAGAACATGCAGCTGCCAGAATCCGAAATCGCAAAGCTTCGGGTGGGGAATTACCCGGCATCACCGCTGTATCAGGCCTATACGGAGGCCATGAAGCAGATGAATGGCATGGACTTCGATGACCAGCTGGTGTATGCCTACAAATTCCTTCAGAACGTGCCTGGCGTCCGGAATCACTACCGGAAGAAGTATCCCTACGTCATGGTGGACGAGGCCCAGGACACCTCCTGGCTCCAACACGAAATCCTAAAGCTTCTGGTAGGCGATACCGGAAATCTCTTCATGGTGGGAGATGAAGACCAGAGCATCTACGGCTTTCGGGCGGCATATCCCGAGGCATTGTTGGAATTTGGTAAAAATTATCCGGGGGGCAAAGTCTTCCGGCTGGAGACCAACTACCGGTCCGGCCGGGATATTGTGGCATTGGCGGACCGTTTTATCCGCAGAAACACGAAGCGATATGATAAAACCATGCGCCCTGCGTTGGCAGCGTCCGGCCGTGTTCGGGTGGAGCCGGTTCCAAGAAGGGCGGATCAGTATTCGAGGGTGATTCAGTGGATTTCCCAGGAGCCGGAGAAGGAAACGGCGATTCTATACCGGAACAACGACAGTGCCATTCCGCTTATGTACCATCTTCAGAAGGCGGGAATCTCCTTCCGAAGCCGCGGGCTGGACACCCTGTTCTTCGGAAGCCATGTGCTTCGAGATGCGAAGGACATTCTGGGATTTGCGCTGCATCCGGCGGACAGCGAACTTTTCTGGCGAATCTACTACAAGCTGAATTACCGGATTCCAAAGAATGCGGTGGCGGATGCGGTGCAGCGGATGGATATGCGAGATCCAGATCCCATTCTTTCCATATTAGTTCGGTCTCCACTGATGGGGAGGCAGAAGAAAGAGGATTTGGAAATGCTCCGAGATAACCTTCGGGAAATCCGGCAGCGGGATGATGCGAAACAGGCTATTCGGATGATTCGAAGGGGACTTCGCTACCGGAACGAAAGCAGCGAGAAGCTCTTCGTCATGGAAGCCCTCGCAGAACCGGGAGAAAGCATTTCGGAATACCTGCAGAAGCTTCGGGACCTGGAATACCAGATAGAACAGGGCGGAGAAAGCACCGATGGGAATGTGATATTAAGTACGGTACACGGCAGCAAGGGCTTGGAATACGACCGAGTGATTCTCCTGGATGGAGTTCGGAATGTGCTTCCTTCTGCGGATGGGGATTATGCGGAGGAGCGCCGGATTTACTACGTGGCCATGACCCGTGCCAAAGAGGAACTGATTCTGCCAGACTACGGGGATTACGAATCCCCATTCCTTCGGGAGTGCTTCGGCAGACTTCCCAAGGCGAAGTCTCAGCCGATGACATCGATGGATTCCAAGGAATTCCGAGAAAAAGCAGAGAAATTCCAGGTGGGAACCAAGGTGAAAAGCCGAAACTTCGGAATTGGCAAAATCCTATCGAGACAGGATGACTTAATTGAAGTGTATTTTCCGCAGGACGATAAGACTCGGAAATTCGTACTACAAATCTGCATCGAAAAAGGCTCACTGCAGCCGGCGTAGCGTAAGCGCCGACGGCAGTGAGCCGCTTCTTTTACCGTAATATCTTAATTCTTCTTGCGGAACAATCCGTTCTGCACCGCCGATGGCAGGAAAATACTGAACAGAATCAGCAGGCAGCCCACAATTCCCATGGCGGTGAACCGCTCGCCCAGGAACAGCACGCCCAGAATCACTGCGGCAATCGGGTTGGTGGCGGTGTACAGGCCGGTGCGCTCTGGCGTGGTGTACTTCTGACCGATAGGCTGGATGGTGAATCCGATGGCGCCGCAGACCAGCGCCAGGTACAGGATGGCGCCCCATTCCGATGGGCTGGACGGCATGGTGAAGCCCTCCACGAAGATGGAGGCAATCATGCTGAAGAATCCGATGAAGAACAGGTGGAACACCCCGATAATCAGCGGGTTGTCGTTGGCGGTGACCACGTCCATGGTAATGACCGTCACGGCGTAGCTGACGGCGCCGCCGAAGACCAGAAGCTCACCGGTGGTGAATCCCAGGTGGCCGCCTTTGAGAGTCATAAAGCTGATGCCCACCATGGCAATCAGAGCACTGATGATATCCATTCGCTTCGGAAGCCGCCGGTAGACAATGGCCGCCAGAATTGGCACGATGACCACGGAGGTATTCTCGATGAACGCCGTAGTGGAAGACGGCGTGGTCCGAAGGCCTAGAAGTTCGAAAGCCATGCACACAAAGTAGAAGAATCCCACCGCCGCGCTGTGCAGAATTTCTTTCTTGGTGGCGGCTTTAATCTGCTTGTGGAAAATCAGCGCCACCACGGCGAAGGAAATCAGGAACCGTATGCCGCATAACGTGAACGGCCCCACCGTTCGCATGGCCAGCTTGCTGAACAGGAGGGAAGTCCCCCGGAGCGTGAGTCCCAGCGCAATCAGCGCTTCTGCTTTACCTTGTGTCATAATCGTACCTCTCTTAATCCCTTACATCGCGTTGTTTTGCTAAAAATAAATTCTTTGCATTCCGTCTCATCCGGCATCCCCTATTCGTCGGATGGACTTAGAAAAATTGTAACACCGGGGAGAGAATACAGTCAAGATAATACGTTCCAATAGAACTCGTTATTCTTTGGACACGGTGAAAATCCCCAGGCACACCAGTATCAGGGCCGCGATAACCGACAGATTCAGTGCCCCCTTTTCCTGAAGCACCAGAGAGGAGAGGATGACTCCGGCGATAGGGGTGACGAAGGTGAAGATGGACACGTGGCTCACCGGATGGTACTTGAGCAGCAGTCCCCACAGGGTGTAGGCCGCCGAGGAGATGAAGGCCATGTAGAGGAGAAGCACCAGGGACGATGGGCGGGTTACGGTCATTCTCCCGCCTAGCAGGAAGGAGACTAGAGCCATGGCGAGGCCACCGGCGAAGAACTGCCATCCGGACAGGAGCACTGGGTTGCGACCCTGGGAGAAAATCTTAATCAGGATGGACGCGGTGGCGGAGGCGCAGACCGACAGCAGGATGAATCCTTCCCCGTTCCATTGGAATCCGAAACTAACCGTCTGTCCCACCGTTTCCACCAGCAGGACGCCGGCAAATCCCAGGGCACATCCGGCGAATTTCCGGAGGGTCATCTTCTCCAATCGGAACAGGTACACCGCCAGGAAAATGGTGACGAAGGCAGCGGAACCGTTAATGATGGAAGAACGGACCGCAGAAGCATGGGCCAGTCCCACGTAGAAGAAGATATACTGCAGCACCGTCTGGAACAGCGCTAGCATGGCGATGGGGAAAATATCCGACTTCTTTGGAATCAAAGGCGCTTTCTGCAGAAGACTTCCGGCTAGAATCACCAGGACCCCTGCCAGTGCGAAGCGGCATCCGGCGAAGAACAGTTGCCCCGGAATGTCCGAGGCGCCGATGGCGAACAGACGGTAGCCCACTTTGATGCAGGGATAGGCGCTGCCCCACAGGGTGCAGCAGAAGATTGCAATGAGTATTAAGGTAGAATTTCTGGACCAGAATTTTTGCATAAGTTAGTTCCATTTCAATATATATGTAGAAATACGTGTCATAGAGGCTGTGCGGAAAGGCACAACCAATAATATATGATTTTACAATGAAATAAGTCAAGTATATAATAAGAAAGTCACACTCAAAAAAGGAGATTAAGAATGAACAATTTGAAAGAAAAAGGACCGGGCATCGGCGTCTGCTTCCTGCTGGCGCTGCCATCCTGGTTCATCGGTAAGAGTTTCCCGGTGGTGGGAAGCGCGGTCATCGCCATTCTGTTGGGAATGGTCATCGCGCTGTTCTGGAAGGACCAGGGCAAGGCGAAGAAGGGCATCAAATTCACCTCGAAGTATATCCTGCAAAGCGCCGTGGTGCTGCTGGGCTTCGGAATGGATCTGGGGGTGGTGCTCCGCACGGGAGGACAGTCCCTGCCGATTATCATTTCCACCATCGCCACATCCCTGATACTGGCCTGGGTGCTGCACAAAGTCATGCACATCCCGGGAAATATTTCCACTCTGATTGGCGTGGGATCTTCCATTTGCGGCGGATCCGCCATTGCGGCGACGGCACCGGTCATCGATGCGGATGACAAAGAAGTGGCCCAGGCCATTTCCGTTATCTTCTTCTTTAATGTACTGGCGGCCATCTTCTTCCCGATGCTGGGCGCGGCCATCGGCTTCGACACCCACAGCGGAGAAGCCTTCGGTATCTTCGCGGGAACTGCCATCAACGACACCTCCTCCGTCACCGCGGCAGCGGCAACCTGGGACAGCATGTGGAACCTGGGGGCAGAGACCCTGAACAAGGCCGTCACCGTAAAGCTCACAAGGACCCTGGCCATCATCCCGATCACTTTAGGTCTGGCAATCCATCGAAGCCGGAAGTCTTCGGATGGGGGTAAAAATAATTTTAGCTTCAAAAGAGCATTCCCGATGTTCCTTCTGTAC
>JBNMGJ010000267.1:0-1897 GCA_050872185.1 Mogibacterium sp. | reverse complement strand
TTCATTCATTGGCTGTCCATTCTGCTGCTCAGACAGGGTTTCGAAAATTTCCGCGGGACTCTTCTCCTCTGGTGCATCCAGGTTCTCCACCTGTCTTTCGGAACGGGTCCGGGTGTTGTCGTAATCCAATAGCATGATGTTGGGATAGTACTCCCGAAGCCGGGGCAGAGCCTCTACCACGTCATTTTCATCGGTGAGAATCATGTGGTAATAGTCCTGTTTGGTTTCTTCCGACTCCATGCCAGCCTGCAGGATTTCCTGGAAAGTTCCTCGAAGTTCTATCATCTCACGGAGCGGCTGAAGGGAAATCTGATTCACCTGCACCTCTCCGCTTCCTTCCCAGGATATCATGGTGACGCTTTTCTTCTGATGGAGTTCGGAGAAGGAATACTTCAGCGGAGATCCTGCATATCGGACGGTCTCCCGTCCCACCTTCTGGGGTCCGTGGAGATGACCCAGCGCCACGTAATCAAAGGGCGTAAAGACCGCCCCATCCACTTGATCCAATCCTCCCACGGAAAGCTGTTCCGAATCACAGGTATCTGGAAGATTTTCCCCATTCACCACGAACTGATGGGCGATGAGAACATGCTTGGCGCCCTCTTTCAAATCCATATGACGAACGACCACTTCCAGGGCGTCATTGTAATTTCCGATTTCTTCTTCCGGATACGAACTCTGCACTTGAGATGGCCGGATAAAAGGAAGAAGATGAATCACCACATCTCCGTTTTCCAAGATATAACTTGTCACTTCTCCATCATAGGGCGGCGCGATGTGAATCCCACTTTCCTCCATCAACTGGTGGCCAAAGGACACCCGGTCCGCGGAATCGTGATTTCCACTGATCATGTATACCGAGATTGACCGGGCTGCGATGGCCGTCAAGAAGTCGTCCATCAGTCGAACCGCTTCCGCCGGTGGCACGCTCTTGTCGTACACATCCCCGGCAATCAGGATTCCATCCGGTTTCTCCTCATCCATAATATTCAGAATCTCATTCAGGATATATTTCTGGTCCTCCACCATGGAAAACCCGTTCACCCGCTTCCCCAGATGAAGATCTGCAAGGTGCATTAATTTCATACTCGAACCTGCTTTCTATATATTGCATTCGCACCACAACGAGTGCCCTTATTCCGGCAAAGACTCCACTCGGCATTGGCTACTGTACTCCGGTTTCCGAATTCGAATGTGGATTCCCCGCTTCTCATTCCGAAGTTCTCCCGTTTCGAAATCGTGTTCGCTAACCATCAGCGGGAACTCATTCTGATTTCCGAATCCCGCTTCATCCACTTCCAGGCTTTCATATGCCCCTTCGGCACCCAACGTCTGCAGCAAATCTTTCGTCTCCCGGTTCAGAACATTCAAACCGTAATCGCCATATATATGGACGCCTTCTTCCGGTAAAAGTCGGTTCAACCAGCCCAGGTTTCCGATAAGAATCGGAGTGGCTTGTCCCAACCGACGGATTTCATCTCCATGTCTCAGAAGGATTTCATCCTCCAATCCCTTCGTTACGTTGGAAATAGAAGGAATTCCTTGATTTTCCGGTTTTCGAAGCAGTACTTCCACCGGTTCCCCAGTCCGCTCCGATTCCAGACAAAGCTGTGCCAGCGGAATCCGATGAACATCTCTCGGAAGCACCTCAAAATCGTCACCCCCGATTGGCGGAAGTCCCTTCGCCGCCGATGCCATCACACTCGGTCTTTCTCGCCGGAACTGAATTCGCGCTTCCAGTTCCTCTAAGCATTTCCGCCGCAAAGCATTGATTTCCGAAGCTCGAACCCGCACATTGGAGTCTCCCTTCATTCGGATTCTTCTCACCTCAAATGGCGTATTTCCCGTCTTCTGAAGCGCATTCTCGTACCGCTCCTTCGGTGTAGCCCGCTCGTAA
>JBNMGJ010000099.1:0-6499 GCA_050872185.1 Mogibacterium sp. | reverse complement strand
GTCACCACCAAGAACAGAAACAAAACAGCGTATTTGCCGATTTCTTCTTTCAGTTCTCTCGGAAGTCTTCGGTATAATGGATTTCTCATTTTACCACCTACCATTCCAGAAGTTCAGCATCCACCGGATTCGGATTGCGCTCATCACTCCGGATGCTTCCGTCGTGGAGGCGCACCACCTGATGGGCCATCTGGGAGATGGCATCGTTGTGAGTTACGATGACCATGGTGCTGCCGTACTTTCGGTTGATGTTCTGAAGGAGCTTTAGGATTTCTTTGGATGTGTTGTAATCCAGAGCCCCCGTTGGCTCGTCGCAAAGGAGCAGAGATGGGTTCTTGACGATGGCCCGGCCGATGGAGGTACGCTGCTGCTGGCCGCCGGAAAGCTGGTTCGGGAACTTGTCCCGGTGCTCCCACAGGCCCAGAAGCCGGATGATTTCGTCGATGGGAAGGGGTGCCTTGCTGAGATAAGCGCCCACCTCTACGTTCTCCCGAACGGTAAGGTTGGGAATCAGGTTGTAGGACTGGAAAACATAACCCAGATATTCCTTCCGGTAACTCAGGAGTTCTTTGTCGGTGAGCTTCTCCAGCTGCTTTCCTTCTAAGAGAAGGCTTCCCCGGTCCGGTTTCTCGATGCCTCCCAGAATGTTGAGGAGGGTGGATTTGCCAGAGCCGGAGGGCCCCAGCAGAACGCAGATGGATCCCTCTTCGATATTCAGCGACAGGTTCTTGAGAACCTCCACGCGGCTGCTTCCGCTGCCGAACCCTTTGTATATTCCTTGTATCTGAAGATGCATGGACTCTCCCCCTTTATTGTCTGATAATTGTTCGTCACTAGCCACTAGCGTATCGGCTGGCTGTCGTTAGTGTTGGCTAATTTTGGTTAGTTTAACTTAACTTTATTTAATTTTACCGTCTACTCTTATGCTTGTCAAGCATTCAAAGCCTTGTATTCTATACGGTACGGGTGGTATAATGAATTCGTTTGTTAAAGGAATCAGATAAATTAATTCAAGGAGATTGATGATGGATTACAAGATGAATATCGCAGGTCTGGAACGTCACCTGCCTCTCTGCAAGGTAACGGACGATCTGTACATTGCTGCATTTATTCTTTTCAACGATGTGGAGATTACAGAAGCCTGCGCTACAGAGCTTCTCAAGAAGGCGCCGGAATTCGACGTAATCATTACCGCCGAATCCAAAGGCATTCCGCTGGCATACGAAATGGCTCGCCAGGCCGGAAACAAGCCGTACATTGTGGCCCGCAAAGGAAGCAAGCTCTACATGCAGGATGTGGTAACCATCGAGGTTCGTTCCATCACCACCGACCACGTGCAGACCCTGTGCCTGGGAAGAGACGAACGGGAAGCCATGCAGGACAAGCGCATCCTGATTGTGGACGACGTAATCAGCACCGGCGAATCCCTTGCTACGCTGGAACAATTAGTGGACGCCGTGGGCGGCAACATCGTGGGAAAGATGGCTGTCCTGGCCGAAGGGGATGCCGCAACCCGTGACGATATCACCTACCTGAACGTGCTGCCGGTATTCAACGCCGATGGAACGATTAAAGAATAGAGCCCTACAGTTATTTGTAGATAGAAAGAGGTGTCGCACGTGCGACACCTCTTTTCGTTTTGCGGAAGGCTAGGGATTGATGTGACGCTTACTAACGAAATGTGATAGGTATGTGAACTGGTCATGGGAGATTTCGAAAATTCAGCATTTCCGAAGGGCTTCCCGTGATATTTTTCTCCGATTTCGGTAAAAGAAGACCTTGTTGAATGCGTAAGTTCGCGGGCGCCCCCTCGGAAAACCCGATGGCGCCGTTTTTGCCCGCGACCCTTTGGCGGTGAATGCGGTGGAACGTTCGCGGGAAGGCCTCCGCAAACGTAAGTAATTCGTTTGTTCCCACCAACAGTTCACTTACCTATCACAAATCCGGGAATTGCCGGCACGTTGGGATGGCGTTCGTTGACGGCGGCGTGTTCTTTCGGCTAGGCCGGCCGTCAACTCCTAAGGGCGCACCATGAAAAAAAGGGACCTGGCACATTTGCAGAAAATGTGTCAGGTCCCTTCGATTCGATTCTATATCCACCTCGGTAAAAGCAACTTCATGTTACTTTACTTTTACCGTCTTGGTCTTAGTTATTTCTTATCCTTCGCCTTCTGGGCTTCCTTTCCGGTCGCCACCTCCGCCTTGGTCCACGGAACCATCTTGCACACCACAATGTACCGCGCTTCCTCATAGTCGTAAGCGCAGGTGCTGAGGGTGACAATCTGGTCTTTCGGTGTGACGGAGATTTCCTCCTCGCCAATGCCTAGCTCGGATTGCTGGAAAGCGTGGTCGATGTAGGCCTGCTTGTCCGCCTTGCCATCGTAGGAAACCTTGTAGGTCTTTGGGTCGGTGGCTTTGGTGATGTAGGCGGAGAACACCTGCAGGTGGTAATTCCCGTGAGGGGTGGCCAGCTCCAAGGTTTTGTGGCTGTCATAGTAGCCCTCTTCCTTGGTGTAACCCCGGAGGCTTCGGAACATGCTGCCATCCCGCATGTGGTGGCCGTAGATAATGGTGTTGAACCCCCTAAAGTTCGCCTCCATCCGGCTGTCCACGAACAGGGTGCCCCCTCCGCTCCACTGCCCGTCGAATCGAGTGTGCAGGTAGGTGTCGTTGTCGGTCCCCTGAACCACCGGATAGTTAATCGGGCTGTCCTTCTGGTACAGCCACCCCTGTACGTCAGAGTTGGTTTTCTTGAGGGCCTTCCAATCCACCACCCCGGTGAACTGCTTCGGATCCACCTTGGCGGTTTTCTCGCTGATATTGGTATATGCACTCTTCGCCACGTGATATTGCCACAGGGTGGTGCCGATCTTGTATCCGCACACCAGAATGATGCCAATCAAACAGAAGGTAATCACGTTCAAAGCGGCATTCCGAATCTTCACCCCAGTGCTGGCGTTCCGAAGGGTTTCCTTTCGCCGCTGCTTCGCCTGGCGCTTCTCCTGACGGGTCGGGCGTGTATTAGAATTTGAATTTTTATTTTTAGCCAAAATATATTCCTCTCTTTCTACGGCTCATTATACCAATCTAGATGGGGCTTTACAACTTTACAAGAGGTGACAAATCAGTTAGTATAGCATTGGTAAAACTAACAGGGCATTCTCCGGACGCGTCCGGCAATGCCACAGAAATACGAGGTACAACATGAATAGTATAATGAAATTGCAGAACGGCAGCGATATCCGAGGCATCGCCCTTCCTGGCGTAGAGGGGGAAGCGGTGAACCTGGATGAATACGATGCGGTGGCCATCGGAGAGGCTTTCGTGTACTGGCTGTCGCTGAAGCTGTGCAAAAGTGAGTACAACCTGAACATCTGCATCGGTTACGATTCACGGCTGTCGGCGCAGCCCCTGAAGGAGAGCCTAATGAAGGGCATCTGCATGATGGGGTCCCGCTGCACAGATGCCGGCCTGGCTTCCACTCCGGCCATGTTCATGTCCACGGTAATGCCGGTGTATGAATTCGACGGTGCCATCATGATCACCGCCAGCCACCTTCCGTGGAACCGGAACGGCTTCAAGTTCTTCACCGCAGAAGGCGGACTGGAGAAGGAAGACATTCAGGCCATTCTAAAGCGAGCCTCCACCATCCACCCGATTGCCGAGCATTTCGAGTGCGAACAGGAAGACGTGATGGAGATGTATGCAGCCCACCTTCGCTCCTTGATTTCGCGAAAAGTCGGCGGCAAGCTGGACGGCATGAAAATCACGGTGGACGCAGGCAACGGGTCCGGGGGATTTTTCGCAGAGAAAGTACTGGCCCCGCTGGGTGCCGACGTTTCTTCCAGCCAATTCCTGGAACCGGACGGCCACTTCCCGAATCACATCCCGAATCCGGAGAATCCGGAAGCCATGGCCTCCATCTGCCAGCGTGTAAAGGAATCCGGCTCAGACCTGGGCATCATCTTCGACACGGATGTGGACCGAAGTGCCGCAGTCACTGGCAACGGAGAACCGATTAGCCGCAACGCCATCGTGGCCTTGGCGGCAGCCCTGGAGGCTCCGAATCACCCTGGCGGCACTGTTGTCACAGACAGCATTACATCCAACGAACTTCACACCTTCCTGGAGGATGAGCTGGGGCTTCACCACCTCCGCTTCAAGAGAGGCTACCGGAACGTTATTAACAAAGCCATCTCGCTAAAAGAAGACGGCGAAGACGCCTTCCTGGCCATTGAGACTTCCGGCCATGCAGCCTACTCCGACAACTACTACCTGGATGACGGGGCCTACTTAGCCTGCCTGGTGGTTGCTGCAGCGGCAAAGCTGAAGCAAGAAGGAAAGGATATCCAGGCGCTGATTGAGAAACTGGATGCTCCAGCAGAAGCTCAGGAATTCCGCATGAAGTTGAATCCAGAGAATTTCGTGGAAATCGGCACCTCCATCCTGGAGGAAATGCCAAAGTGGGTTTCGGCCACAGATGATCTTTCCCTGGAGGAGCCGAATTACGAGGGCGTTCGCGTGAACTTCAACCTGTCTGGCTCCACCGGCTGGTTTCTGCTCCGGAAATCTCTCCACGATCCAGTGCTTCCGCTGAACGTGGAATCTCGGGAAGAGGGCGGCATCCAGAAGGTGCTTCCGCTTCTGAAGGATTACCTGTCGCAGTTTGAAGGAATTGATATTTCGGTGCTGTAACAAATTATGCTGTAGGAATCGAGAAGAAATATATGGCCTTGGAGTACTGCGTTGATGCATTACGCTACTCCAATAGAGGACGGTACTTCCACGAAGTGCCGTTCTTTTTTCTATTATTTTTCTCAATTCGTGCTAAGCTCTCCAGGAACGGCCGGACAAATTAGCGGAATATATTTTCTTTTACCCAGCAAACTTCCAGAAGATTGTGTTTTGCTTTGTTGTGAGGTTCTTCATTCCGTTGGTCACTTTGCTGTTATAGAGATGTTCGATGGTTTCTGTGATTTTCTCCATGTCCAAGCCCTCTTCCGGTTCGAAGGAGGTGAAGAGATTGATTCCCGTAACGAATCCAATTGCGCTGTAGAAATCCAGCTTCTGAAGATAGCTTCTGCGATAGCTGGAAGTGTCTTCGGCTCCGAACCAGAGGCCCAGGTGCTCCCATATGTAAATCTGACCGGTTATTGGGTGGATCAACAGAAAATCTGGGCAAACATATCTCCCTTTCTCGATTTCGATTGGGAATTCATAGATTACATAAAACCCAGCGGCACACAAACGCGCATAAATCATAGCCTCCACCTTGCTACGAACCGGTGTCCCGTCAAACGCTGTAATTCGCAGGGCTTCCGGATATTTGGGTGGGATGGATTCTTTGTATTCTTTCATCGCACTGTATTTCTTGTATATTTCCATATCATCTGGTAACTCCAGCAGTTCTTTCTGCATTGTGAGAGGAATGTATTTCTTCGGTAATCTTCTTTTCACCGATTCTATATCCATCGGACGATATCCTTGCAACATCTCTTCCATAAGTTGAATGTTGTTCTCCAAACTCTGTATAATTTCATCATAAAAATACCATGCCTGGATTTTCTGAACTTCTGAATTATGTGCGTTTCCTAAGTAAATGCTCTTATCTTTCTCATATCTGTAATAATATGTTCTCTTATGTTTCATGCTAGTTCTTAGGTGTATCCCCTTGTACTTCACAATTTTATCCCTTTTCTTTCTGTATAGTTCGCATAACCTCCTCTGTTCTAGAATTTCTTTCTTCATTAGGTTATAACTGCTATCCAACATAGGCTCTTCCTTTCTGCATGAATATTTCCACCTCGCTTTCCATCATTATGCCACATAAAAAATTCCCCTTCAGTACACACTTTCTAGGAAATGTCGCTTTCGTACTATTTACGAGATTCTTTATACTGTTAGGTATGAAGTAAGTTTCCGAAACTCAGAATTTTCGTACTCGTTATTTCGTATATTGTGGGTTCAAAAGGGCAATGACGGGGGAATTATGGTCGGCCGATAGCGTTCACCGGCCTGGCGGTGGCTCAGATTCCGGGCTTTTCGCAGTTCTGAGCCACCGGGCCGGACCATACCAGGCGCCTCGCGGCATGGCGGTGGCTCAGATTCCGGGCTTTTCGCAGTTCTGAGCCACCGAACCAGAGCTTAGCAAGCGCCTCGCGGCATGGCGGTGGCTCAGATTACGGGCTTTTCGCAGTTCTGAGCCACCGGGCTGAGGCATACCAGGCGCCTCGCGGCATGGCGGTGGCTCAGATTACGGGCTTTTCGCATTCCTGAGCCACCGGGCCGAGCCATAGCAGGCGCCTCGCGACATGGCGGTGGCTCAGATTACAGACTTTTCGCAGTTCTGAGCCACCGGGCTGAGGCATACCAGACGCCTCACGGCATGGCGGTGGCTCAGATTCCAGGCTTTTCGCATTTCTGAGCCACCAAGCCGGAGCTTACCAGGCGCCTCGTGGCATGGCGGTGGCTCAGATTCCGGGGTTTTCGCAGTTCTGAG
>JBNMGJ010000053.1:0-10194 GCA_050872185.1 Mogibacterium sp. | reverse complement strand
TGTCACAATCGATATTCAGAAGACATCAGATGCTGTAATGGAACGGTTTCGGAAACTGAATTCTGCCTCCGGTCCCTACCGAGGCATGGTCCATTCGGTGTATCGGCACACGGTGAACCTACAGTTCCCGGATTCCCTGCTAGCCATCCAGTGCCAGGGTTCTGCCGTGTCACCCATTAGCTTGATTCTGCCCCTGGATGGTTCGCAGATGGATGCCCTTCCTATTACGCAGAACGCCCCGTGCTTCATGTATCCGAATCACATTGAGATTCACGACAAGAATTCTCTCATAATTTTCTCGCTAAAAGAATCTGTCGAATCCTATCCCGCTTCCGTTCAGTCTGAAGCGGTGCAGAGCACTTCTTCCGGTGAATACTTCCGAAATGGAATCCACCAGGTGATTGTGAACTCCGGAAAGAACGGCTTCGCTTACATCGTGAACGACGACCCGCGCCTCAAAGGGGACTTCATCCTCCAGGGGGCGAAGAAATACATTCAAGAAACCGGTTCCTTCCTGGAAAGTGGCGATGCGAAGAAAGCTGCCGCTTCCCTGGTTCGTGTCGTAGGCCTGGGAACGGGACTCACGCCCTGCGGAGATGATTTTCTCTGCGGCGTACTGGCACTTCTCCAGTCCACCTCGCTAAAAGAATCTTCTTTTACCGCATTATTATCCCGGCACATCCAGAAAAATCTGGCAAACACCAACGATATCAGCGGAGAGTTTCTGCAATCCGCTATCCGAGGCCAGTACAGTGAGCCGGTGATTCAACTCCTGTCCTGCAGAAATCAGGGAGTCGATGAGATTGTGAAAGCTGCAGAAACGTTTCTTTCCATCGGGCACTCCTCCGGTGTGGACACACTGTGCGGAATGCTTTGGGTGTTGGACTTTGTGAAATAGGAATTGGGATGTGAAGAGTCCGTGTATTTTTGAAAATTCATCAACCGCTTTTCAATTCCTGTGCTACAATGGAGTTAATTCAGGGGCTGCTGTAGATGCAGCGGATTATATATATTATTGGGAAAGGAAGTACATATTATGAGTCTGATTGAAATGATGAAAAATCGCCGCAGCGTGCGCGCATTCAACAACGAACCGGTTACCGACGAAGAACTGAATAAGATTCTTCAGGCCGGCATGCTGGCTCCGAACGGAAAGGGACTGAGACCTTGGTCCTTCGTCACCATCCGGGATGAGAAAACCCTTCGGGATCTGGTGAACTGCAGAAAGGGCGGCGCCGCAATGCTGAAGACCGCCACCGCTGCCATTGCCGTATATTCGGACAGCGATACCACAGATACATTTATTGAAGACAGCTCTCTGGCCATGGGATGGATGCACCTGATGGCATCGGAACTGGGTCTGGGAAGTTGCTGGCTCCAGCTGAGACTGCGCCCATCCAATGAGGAAGGCGTTACTGCAGAGGAGTACGTGAACAGCCGTCTGGGGGCGCCTGCCAATCAGAAGGTAGAGGCTCTTCTGGTGATGGGCCACATCGACGAAGCGCCGAAGGCGAACGAAGCAGTGGAGATGCCTTGCGATAAGGTTCATGCAGAAAGATGGTAAGATAGGTAGGTATGTTCGGATTTATTCTTGGAATGATTGTGGGCTGCGCTCAGCCTATGTTAACCAGCATCAATTCGGAATTAAGACGGCGGCTTCGGTCGCCGTTTCTTTCTAGTATAGGATGCTTTGCGGTGGCCCTGTCGCTGTCGCTGATTACCCTTCTGGTTCTGCAACACAGCTTGTACATTCCCATCGGAAACGCGATGCAAGAACCGCTGTGGATCTGGCTAGGCGGTGTCTGCGGATTCACCATCGTGATTTTCAGCATCCTGTGCCTTCCGCATCTGGGAAGTGTGGAAACCATTGTGTTCCTGGTGCTGGGACAAATTCTGGCAGGTCTGGTCATCGACCACTTCGGACTCTTCGGTTCCACGGTGATTCCGGTGTCGCTACAGAAGCTGACTGGAGCGGTTCTGGTTTTCGTTGGAGTTCTGGGACCAGTGTGGACAGGAGACAAACGTTCCGCCGCGCCGGAAGACTGTGAGACGGAAACCGCTGCCGCAAAAGTGCCGGAAAAGTCCGGACGGGGCGGAAAGTCTTTTTACCGGATGCTGGATCTGATTGCTGGAATCGCCTGCTCCGTGCAGATTGCGGTGAATGGCCGGCTGGGGCTGGTTCTGGGGAATACCTTCCGAGCCACGGTGATTTCCATGCTGGTGGCGGTGTATGGGATTTCGCTGATTACGCTGATTCTGTATGTGCTGCGAGGACGCACTGCGGTGATTGACGATTCGCTGCCGAAGATTCCGGGAAAATGGTGGATGTGGACTGGTGGATTCTGCTCCATGACCATTGTAGGAGGCAACGTGATTCTGCAATCCATGATGGGTACCGGCCTGGCGGCGATTCTCAACATCCTGGGGCAGACTGCCGGTGGCGTAGTTATCGATGCCACGGGATTTCTGGGGATTCCGGTTCGGAAGCTGACGGTTCGGAAATTTCTGGGGCTTGTGATGATGGTGCTGGGGACCGCGATGATATAGAACTTGTTTAACGAAATAACACCCCAGGAGAAGGCTATTCTTCTGGGGTGGTTTTGATTCTTTCTGCCTGGTAACCATTGTACAAGACTGTCAAAGAAAATGCGAATATTGCCAACGATACAAAAATCCAGCTAACATATCCATCTTCGAATAACACAACTATTACCATGTATATTACATCTACCAACGTTATTGCACAGAATAGACATCGCAGTCGAAATGTAAATCTATTTTTTTCTGGAACTCGACACTTGAAAAATGTTGTCAGCAGATAATTTGAAAAATCATACATTAAAACTCCGAGAGGGGCAAAGTTTCCATTATCTTGAAAATAGAAATGTGCAATGAGCACCGACAACACCATCACGATGACGTTCACGTTTCCTATCATCATTGCGGTGTGTTCTTTACCTGGAACAATCTTTGGTTTGTCGAACATGCGTTACCCTCCGTACAGGATGAGTTGTAACTTTCGTAACTCATTATGCCTGTTAAGAAAACTTGTGTCAATGTATGTGACAGTTTTGTCACATTGCTATTTTCTATTTAATCTTCTGGTTGCAATCTTATTTTATTATACCACAAAAAGCAATATATCGAGGATTCATTGGATTTTGTCGTTTTTCTCTTTTTACAATGAATTTCTGAGTAGCGGAACAGGCAATCCCCGGAAATGTTCATTGTTATCAGGATATTTCTTCGTTTTACAATGCAAATTCTGATGTCGAAATCAGACTCACGCATTTTTCTTCATTGTGATTTCTTCATTTTCCCTCTTTTCCAATGAAAAATTCGACTTCGGAACAGAATTTGTGCGAAATTTTTCATTGCAATCGGTCATTTATTCCTGTTTTTCAATGAAGATTTTTTGATGCGAACGAATGTTGAGCAAAAATTTTCATTGCATTCTGAAGATTTTCTCCTTTTCCAATGAATTCATACACAAAAGCCACTTCAGCTGAATCCATGCACACAAAAACCGCCTCCCCAGGAGAGACTCTCTGCTCTCCCCGGCGAAGGCGGTTCGTTCTGCTCAGTTCTATTATCTCGATTCTATCCGATTCGCTGGCCGAGCTCCTCTACAGCATCACGCGAATCTGGTTTCCGTCCATCCATTCGGTGACGTTCTCGAAGGCCATGATGGCACGGCGGTCGATGGACTCTCTGGTGTCGAATCCCACGTGAGGTGTGCATACCAGGTTCGGTGCGCCCAGCAACGGGTGGTCTTCTGGCAGCGGTGGATCCTTCTCGAATACGTCAATACCGGCTTTGATGCGGCCTTCCTTAAGGGCGGCAGCCAGGGCTTCCGTATCCACAACCGGTCCACGGGAAGTGTTGACCAGAATGGCTCCCTGCTTCATGGCACCGATTTCTTCTGCGCCAATCAGGCCCTTGGTATCCGGTGTCAGCGGTGTGTGAACGGATACGATGTCGGCTTTCGCCATAACGTCCTTAAGCGGCATGTATTCGATGCCCAGCTCTTTGGCCCGAGGTCTTTCGCTTCTGCTGTAGCCAATCAGATTGCATCCGAACACCTTGAAAATCTCCGCGGTTCGGCAGCCGATGGCGCCGGTTCCCACGATAGCTACCGTCTTGCCTGCCAGCTCGTGTCCCTGCAGTCCGGCTTTGCCGCCGCCAGCCTGAACCGATGCATCGCAAGCGGTGATGTTTCTCAGGCAGTCCAGTGTAAGCCCAATGGCCAGCTCTGCCACTGCATCGTCGCAGTAACCGCCGGTGTTGGAAATCTTCACGCCCTTCTCCTTACAAGCTTCCACGTCCACGTGGTCGATTCCTACGAATGCCACGGACACCAACTTCAGGTTCTCATCCGCCCGGATAACTTCTCCCGGCAGCGGATGGTTGGCGATAATCAGCACCTCTGCATCTCCCGCTCTTTCGATTAGCTCGTCTACGTCAGTGGTTACCGTATCATATGCGGTAAAAGTATGTCCCTTTTCGGTCAGCGCTTCCGACAGCTCCGAAAGTGTTTCTTCCGAAATTCCAAGGGGTTCCATGAGTACAATTTTCATAATATGCCTCCTCGATTTGTATCAATAACTAGGGTCATTATAGCACAGTTCCCGGGAAAGGTTAACCGATTTTGAACGCACTTTTGCGTGAACATTCTGGGGATTTCACCATTATTCGGTGAATCTATTTCAAAAATCTATGATTCATTAATTCCGCTTATGGATTTTCAATATCCATTTATAAAAAATTGGTTGACTTATTTTCAGCCATTTGTTAATATAATAGCAGATTAGTTAGAAACTTCTCCTTTCATACTAATTGATAAATGCCGACGCACTTTCCAGTAGAAGTGCGACGGGACATAACCATGCGAAAGCAACCTTTCTTTTAACAAACAGAAGCCCGGAACACCAACGTGTTCCGGGCTTCTGTTTTTCTTATCTTAACACCAGTTCTTCTCGCTTCGCTGGATCTCTTCAATAAAGCGACTGACGGCTTTCGGGTACGGAATATTGCGCCGCCAAGCAATCACCGTAGAGGTGGTGACCTCCGGATACAGCCGCCGCTGCACCAGTGCGTCTTCCCGCCAATACCGGGGTGCCCCTTCAATGGAAATGGGATACCCCAGGCCGTGCATGGCCATGACACCTGCATTGGTCCCCAGGTTGCTGGTGAAGGCCACGTGGATCCGGTCGAAGTCTTTGCCGAACCAGTTGGCGATTTCGCTCTGCACGCTAAGGCGTTCCGGCAGAATCAACGGCAAATCTAGCAGCTCTTTCTTCGTCACGTATTCCTGCTGAGCCAGTGGATCCTCTGGCCGAAGGCCCACCACCCAGTGATCACAGCCTCGAATCCGAATGTACTCCATATCACTGGTGTCCACCGGTTCCAGGAACAGACCGATATCCACCAGACCTTTGTTCATCATCTCCTGCGTATCGTCTGCGGTTCCCGTGTGGATAGCAATCTGCACCCTAGGGTATTTCTCTCGGAAAGTCCCACAGATTTCCGCCAGAATCTCCACAGCAGCGAACTCCCCACAGCCGATGTTAACGGTGCCCTCCACCAGGTCATCTTTGTCGCTGAACTCATCCATAATTCGCTCTTCCAGGTCCAGAATTTCCAAAGCCCGCCGCTTCAGAAGGAGTCCTTCCTCCGTCAGGGTAATACTGTGTCCGGCACGATTCAGAAGCTTCGTGTGAAGCTCCTCCTCCAGGGCCGTAATCTGCCGGGACAAGGTGGGCTGGGTAATGTGCAGCTGGGCCGCTGCCTTCGTAAAACTCTGTTCCTTCGCCACCATCAGAAAATATTTAAGTACCCGAAGTTCCATATCCATTTCCTTTCTCGTAACGCTTATCCTGCCTTCAGTATAATTCGGATTCAAATTCTTGTCCAGCATCCATATTCCATCCATGTAAAAAGAGGTTCCGTCAGCCGAACCTGTCCGGAACCTCCATGGGGGAGTTTTCTATTCTACTTCTTGCGATTTCTCTCGTTATTTCAGCTTACCGTATACTTCATCGGTAACCGGCTCGCACCACTCGTTGGAAGTCTCTTCCCCGGGAACCTCAATGGCCAGGTGGGAGAACCAACTGTCTGGAGCTGCACCGTGCCAGTGCTTTACGCCAACTGGAATGTTGATACAATCTCCCGGCTTCATTTCGATGGCTTCCTTGCCCTCTTCCTGATAGTAACCTCTTCCGGCAACGCATACCAGAATCTGTCCGCCACCGATCTTACCGTGATGAATGTGCCAGTTGTTTCTGCATCCCGGCTCGAAGGTTACATTGAATACGCCTACCTGCTCCGTGGAAACCGGTGCCAGATAGCTCTGTCCCGTAAAGTACTGTGCGAATCCGTCGTTCGGTGCACCGATTGGGAAAACCATGGACTTGGCATGGGCTCTCATCTCCGGATCCTCATAAGGAAGGTCATCTTCGCCCACTTCCCATACTTCTTTGGCCAGGTTGAATACAGCCCAACCATTCGGCCATCCGGCATAGAATGCCACGTGGGTGATGATAGCTGCAATTTCCTTCTGGGTAACGCCGTGGTCTTTCGCATTCTGGAGATGGAACTTGAGGGAAGAATCGGTGATTCCCTGTGCCATCAGTGCCACCACGGTGATGATGCTGCGAGTTTTGACGTCAATATCTGCGATGTTCCAATTCTCTCCAAAGAGTACGTCATCGTTGAAATGAGCGAAGTCCGGTGCGAACTGGCCCAACGCGTTTCTACCTGCGGTCTGTGTGATTTTTGCCATTGTTTCCTCCTATGTATTTCTGTTATGTTTCTCTGGGATTACAGAGATGCCACCCAGCTCTCCACGGCTTTCTTAGAAGCGTGGTTCAGAAGCTTTCCTTCCACAATCTCGGCCCCCGGTGCAGAACCCTTCAGCTCTTTTACCGTATTACCGAAACCGCTGCCACCGGATGTGGCGAACAGGACAATCTTCTTTCCGCTAAAGTCGTGAGCCTCCAGGAATGTGTTGATGATAGTCGGTGCCACATACCACCAGATTGGGAATCCCACCAGAATCTCATCGTACTGCGCCATGTCCACATCCTGTTTCTTCATGGCCGGACGGAAAGTCTTGTCGTTCATCTCCACACTGCTTCTAGATTTCTTGTTCATCCAGTTCAAATCCTCACTGGTGTATGGGACCTCTGGTGCAATCTCCAGAAAATCTGCCTCTGCGGCTGTCGCTACCATCTCTGCCACTTTTTTCGTGGTTCCACTTGCGCTGAAATACGCAACCAGTTTCTTACTCATTGTGCGCCTCCTTATTCTATTCTCTGATTTTGTAAAATGATGTTCATCAAAAAAAAGTGTACCCGTACAGCCTTTGCTATCGGATACACTTATTATAGGTTTGCCTTTAAGATATGTCTAATACTTGCATTGAATGCTTATTCATGCTTCGAAGGCATGGTTACATCCTTCATTAGTCCATCTCTGCACCGGATGGCACTTGCACTTTCTTCTCAGCAAAGATTTTGCCGAAGAGCCATCCTGTAAACGGAGCTGCTACAAACATATTCCAGAAAAACGCAATCGGGAAATTGCGAACCAAGGTGTCTAGGAACACCGGCAGAATGGACAGCGGGGAAATTGGGTTCTCCGCAAACACAATCTGGAACAGAATCGTGGCGATGAAGCTCATGGTCGGACACATTACCGCAACCGTTCCTGCCTGACGCAGAAGCTTGCAGAAGTAAGGATTGTCGGTTCCCGGGTGGCTATGCTTTGCTGCAAAAGCCGCACCGGCTTTGTTTCCGAAGAGGTTGGAAACAACGAATACAATCAATCCCAAGAACAGTATCTCGACTACCGTTCTTCCCAGGGGTGCATCTGCCAGAGAAGCAAATCCCCCTCCGTTATGTGCAGAGTTAAACAGTTCCATCCATGTGGTCATTGTGTAGGACATAATCAATCCAAAGACGATGCCCTCTTTCTTGTTCGTTGGCATATATCAAATCCTCCTTACTCAAAAATCGAAAAAGCGTAGCCTATGGAAGTAGACTACGCCAAACTGACTTATTTCGTATTCCGAGCTATTCTTATTCGATTTACCAAAAACATACTGGAGCGGGTGAAGGGAATCGAACCCTCGATGCGAGCTTGGGAAGCTCGAGTTTTGCCATTAAACTACACCCGCACTACAGCTAGTATTATACTACTTTTCCCCCAAATCGTCAAATCTCGGTGACCGGCTTGTCTGTCCGGCCACCGAGTATTCTGTTTCAAGATTCCAATTCTAAGCCTCCAACGCTTCCTTAATCATCTTCGGAAGCTTCCGGCATTTCTCCTCGCTAATGGAGGCGATGGATACACGAACCCCCTTGGTGAAAGGAACCACGAACACATCTACCTCTTCCAGGCGTTTGCTGATTGCATCCGGATCCTCACATGGAACAGAGCAGAAGAATCCGCCGCGGAACGGAACCATCTGAAGGCCCACTTTGGCCGCCTCTTCTTCGAAAGCATGTCCTCTAGAGAGAAGCATGTTCCGGAACCCCGCTCTTTCCTGATCCACCTTCGCCAGAAGTTCCGGATCGCTGTAGATCTTTGCAATGACTTCCTGGGCCATTCTTGGGCTGTTGGACCAGCTAGCTCTTGCGGAGAATGCCAGCACCCGCTCGAACTCATCCCGAACGTCAGCGTTCTTTGCGATGCAGATGGTGGCTGCACAGCGGCATCCGTAGAAAGTGAAGGTCTTGGATGCACTGTAGGCCAGCATTGGAAGAACGTTTCCATTCAGCTCCTCCAGCTTCGGCAGGAAGGAACGAACTTCCTTCTCATCACCGGCAAAATCGATGTACGCCACATCCACCACCAGTGCCACTTTCTTGGCCGGGTCTGTATCGTTCAGCACTCGGATTACGCCATCCCAGTCCTCGTCGGACAGAGAATATCCCGTCGGATTGTTGGCCGGCGTGTTGATGATAATCAGCAGACGGTCTTGAATGCGGAGAAGCTTCTTCACCTTGTATTCGAAATCTGCCAGGTTGAAATTTCCTTCTTCATCAAACATGTCGAAGGTCTCTTCCCCTCTGCCGATTTCCATTCCGATGTTCTTGTAGGTTCCCCAGTGCCAATCGTGGGTCAGGAACTTATCTCCCAGGCATGTGTAGTTGGCAATGGCATTTCGCAGCGAACCGGTTCCTCCTGGAGATGCCACAACGCCCACATAACCCTTCGGCTCATAGTCTCCCAGAGCTGCTTTTACAATGGCTTCCTTGAAGCCCGGTGTTCCGGCAATTGGTGCATACTCTGCGTACTGAGCCGGAGACAGTGCCTTCACCGCTTCATCCACGGAGGAAAGTACAATCAGCTTTCCCTCGTCATCCAGAAGCGCACCGATGGTGGCGTTGATAACATTCTCCTTGCCCTTCTTCGCAATGGCCGCCTTCGCCCGGCCGCTGATGCCGAAGATTTTGTCTTCCTTCGGAACTACTCTTCCGTTATACGCTGCAAAACTCATATCTGCCATTCTCTTTCTCCCTTCTTTTCGACCGAATTTAACCCTTTTGATATTCTCACCCAGAGTGCTGAATTTCGCTTCATACTCTGTCATGATGTTGTCTTCATTGTATTCGCAGTGGTGAAGGTCCCGCGTCAATTCGTGAATCTTCATATCACTGGCTAGAATCTCCTGAATTGTGAACTCGAAAAGTCCCGTGTTATCTGTCTTGAAGGTGACGATTCCGTCGTCCTTCAGCACCCGCTCGTACTGCTGCAACTTGGAACGATGGGTCAGCCGCTTCTTGGCGCTGTAGTTCTTCGGCAGCGGATCACTGAAGTTCAGGTAGATTCCATCCACTTCTTCATCCCGGAACCAATCCGTTAGATCCACGATAAATTCCGGCACAAATACCACGTTCCGGAGATTCTTCCTGCGAATCTTCTCCATGGCACGGAGGAGCACGCTCTTATTTCCCTCTACGGCGATAAAGAACCGCTCTGGATACCGCTCTGCCATTTCGGAGATGAACTTGCCCTTTCCGCAGCCCACTTCCAGGTACAATCCCTTGCAGCCGGCCTCCTGGACTTTCTCCTCCCAGCGCCCTTTCAAAGCTTCTGGATCGTACACCAGAATGTCTTCGTACTTCGCGTATTTTTCTTCCAAATTCTTGACTTTTCTCTGTCTCACGTTATCTTCTCTCTATTCTGTAT
>JBNMGJ010000277.1:0-1674 GCA_050872185.1 Mogibacterium sp. | reverse complement strand
TTCCATAACGTTGACACCGGGAACGGTGACGGTGGATATCCTGGAAGACGGAACCTACTCCGTTCACGCACTAACAGAGGGAGCAAAGGAAGGTCTCCTGGATGGCACCATGCAGCGCAAGGTAGCCGCACTTTTCCATGAAGAAATCGAATATCAGGTGCTAGAGGCGGAAGAAGTGGAACGTAACCGGAAGACGGTGCACTTGATTGAAACTACTTTTGGCAGGAAGGGGAGAATGAAACGTATATGACTATTTTTTACTGGGGAATCCTGCTGGCAATTACAGGGATTGTGCTTTTGATGCTTCTCTTCATGATTCGGAAAAAGCAGGTGTACGATAAGCTGAATGCGATGTTCGCCATGAATACCAGCATTGTGTTTTTAATTCTGATGCGAGGAATGATTGACGGCCGAATGGACATGTATATCGACATCGCTCTGAGTTACTCCATTCTGGGTTTTGTAACGACAGTGATTCTGGCGAAGTATATCGGAGGTAGAAAATAATGGATATTCATACTGTGATTTCTGCGGTTCTGATTGGGGTCGGAACTATTTTTCTGTGGATTGCGGCAGTGGGAATTGTTCGCTTTCCGGACTTCTATTCCCGGCTACATGCAGGTGGAATTGGAGATACTCTGGGAGCCCTTCTGATAACACTGGGAATTATGGTGAAGACTGGGCTGACGTTGCTTTCGGTAAAAGTATTCATCGTTTTTCTAATCTACCTGATTACGAACCCACTGGGAACGAACTTGATTATTCTGGAGGCGGTTCACGCGAAGGACTATCAGGGATATAACCGGAAAGTCCTCCGGAAGAAGAATCCTAGGAGTGAGAAGGGAGATGAGAGCCATGCTGATGCTTGAAGCCATACTACTTCTAGCGCTGATAGCAATCACGCTGGTGGTGATTTTTGATAAAGACCTGATGGTGGTAGTGATTACCTACTGCGCCTTCAGTTTCATTACCATGTTCCTCTATATCGTGATGGGAGCGCCGGATGTGGCATTCACGGAGGCGGTAATTGGTGTGATTTCCACCATCTATTTCATCATGACGCTAAAGAACATTGATCGGAGGTGTAAGTAATGAAGAAGGTTCTGCCTCTGATTCTAATTCTGGTCTGTCTGGGAGCGGCATTCTGGTCCTTTGATTTTCTTCCGGAAATCGGGGATGCGGGCTCGAAACCCAATACCCATACGACGGATTACTACATTGAACACGCCACAACGGAAACCAACTCTCCCAACATGGTCACATCGGTAATCGTGGACTACAGAGCCTTCGACACCATGTATGAGACTACAGTGATGTTCATCGCTGGGGTTGCGGCTCTCTTGATTCTGTCCAGCAGTCCAAATCGAAAGAATCGAATTCGAACCCATCATGTGCGAAAAAGTCGAGAGCACCGAGGTGCACCGGTATATCGAACGGTGAACAAGGAAGTGGTGATTACCATTGTGAAACCATTGATTCTGCTCTACGCAATCTATGTTCTTTTCCATGGGGAAGTCAGCCTGGGCGGCGGATTCCAAGCCGGGGCACTGATGGGAATGACCTATATTCTGGATGTGATGGTAATTCCGGAGAGAGAAGGGTTCCGCCTGTCGAAGGAAAATTCTGCGGCACTGGGGGGCGTAGGCACCTTTATCTATGTGCTGACGGGTATTC
>JBNMGJ010000235.1:0-2574 GCA_050872185.1 Mogibacterium sp. | reverse complement strand
TTCCTACGCAAAGGACGAAACCGACGAATTCCTGCGCCCGACGATTATCACTCCAGAACCGATTCAGGATGGAGATTCCGTCATTTTCATTAACTTCCGTCCAGACCGAGCTCGGGAGATTACCCGGACGTTGGTGGACCCGGCGTTCACTGGTTTTACCCGAAAGAAATTCCCGAAGGACCTCACTTACGTATGCATGGCGGAATACGATGCCACCATGCCGAATGTGCTTCTGGCCTATCCTCCGGAGAAGGTGGAACCCACCTTGGGAAGCGTCATTGCAGCAAACGGCCTGAGGCAGCTCCGGATTGCGGAGACGGAGAAATACGCCCATGTGACTTTCTTCTTTAACGGTGGCAAAGAAGAGCCGGAAGTAGGTGAGGACCGAATTCTGGTGCCTTCCCCGAAAGTCGCCACCTACGACCTGCAGCCGGAGATGAGCGCACCCGAGGTGACCCGCAAAGTTCTGGAAGCCATTGAATCGGATCAGTACGATGTGATTATTCAGAACTACGCCAACCCAGATATGGTGGGGCATACCGGAAACTTTGAAGCCACGGTTCAGGCCATTGAAGTGCTGGACGGTTTGGTTCAGCAAGTGGTATCGGCCATTCTGGCCAAGGACGGCCAAATTCTGCTGATTGCAGATCACGGAAACGCGGATTACATGCTGGACGACCAGGACAATGTGGTGACAAAGCACTCTCTGTCCAAGGTGCCATGCTGCCACATCTGCAATGAGCCCCAGGACTTCAAAGTGGATACCGGGAAGCTGGCAGACGTAACGCCAACGCTGCTCACACTGATTGGAATTCCGGTTCCGAAAGATATGAAGGGAAACGTGCTGGTATAGCATTGAGTTTCTTCACATCGCTTAATATAATTGGGAAAGAAAGATTAAATACAAAGGGGAAATATTAGAAATGAATACTTTAACTGCGAAGAAATACACACGCAAGATTGGCCTGGTGGTGCTGGGAAACCTGTTTTACGCCATGGGTGTCAACATTGGAATCAACCCGCTGCACTTCTATAGCGGCGGTTTTACGGGAATCGCTCAGCTGATTCGTCTGTTTCTGCTGAACGTTCTCCACCTTCCGGAGATTCCTGGGGTGGATTACATGGGAATCATCTATTTTGCCATCAACATTCCGTTCTTCCTGCTGGCTTATAAGGTTATGGGCAAGAAGTTCTGTCTGGAAACTCTGATTTCCATCGCCATGGCATCTGCCTTCTTAGGATTGATTCCGATTCCATCCACACCGATTATCAGCGATCCGATGCTGGCTGCCATCGTAGGCGGACTGGGTTCCGGCGTGGGTGCCGGCATGGTACTTCGGGCCGGAAGCTCCCAGGGCGGACAGGACCTAATCGGCGTGTGCATGGCAAAGACTCACCCGGCCTTCAAGGTGGGTACGGTGGGAATCATCATCAGCGTGTGCATCTACGCCATCTGTCTGTTCATCTACGATATTCAGACGGTGCTGTACTCCATTATCTTTGCCGTTGTCACCGGTCTCTGCATCAACCGGGTGCACATCCAGAACATCCAGCTGCAGGCCATGATTTTCACCAAGAAGGAAGGCATGGCAGAGGCGGTGACCCAGCGTATGCACCGGGGCGTTACCGTCTGGGAAGGTGCCGGTGGATACACCCACGAGAATTCCCACATTCTGGTTACTGTTCTCTCGAAATACGAAGAGGGCATCCTGCAGGACATCGTGTCTGAACTGGACCCGCACGCGTTTGTTATCCTGGTGGACAACGCACGGGTTATCGGAAATTTCGAAAAACGGTTCTTGGAATAGACTTGAATTGTTTCTTCAGTAAAAATAGGGTAAGGGTGCTGTCGCATTTGCGACAGCCCCTTTTTCTTTTACTTATGCGGGCCGCTCCACCCCTTATTGTGATGGGTAAGTGAACCATTCGCGGGTCGGTCCTCTGTAACCCACCTTCTGCATTTCTTCCCGCAGCGTTTCACATACCTTTCTCATTTAAATACTTTTTGAAAGAAATTAACATTTTTGTAACATTTGATTGTTATAATTGACTTGCAAGCTTGCGATAATATTACTTAGATAGCTTATAGTCAGGAGAGGAAGTGTTACTTAAGATGAACAATAAAACTAAATCCGTCATGATGAGATGTATTTATATTCTCCTCATTGGCGCAGGAACATATCTCACTATCTCTGGAACACCGATTGTTGGAAGTGTTTTATATCTAGCGGCCTTTGCATTTCTGACAATTCTCAACAAGGACAACTTGAACACGTTAAGTATTATTGTAATTGTGATATGTTGTCTTCTGATCGTATGGATTGGAATTGTGCGATACTTGTAGTTTAAGAATTTCTTCGAATAAATACACAGTGAGAGCTGTCACCTCATTTCAGCGGGTGACAGCTCCTTTTTAACACATAACTTTACGCAAATATTAATCTTCTTCAATTAAGGCATCAATATACTTCATGGCCATCTTTCTCATCCGTCCAGCGAAAGCTCGGCAGTCGTCAATATAGGAATTCTGTCTGTGTCTCGGATTTCTGCCTCGAGGCTTCCCGAATTCGTAAT
>JBNMGJ010000234.1:0-2577 GCA_050872185.1 Mogibacterium sp. | reverse complement strand
GCCAGCGGCGTGTTCGTTGCCAGAGAGATTCTAGGAATGAACGAATAAGAACATCAGGAGGAGAATGTGGAGATAATATAAGGAAACGTGACGGTAAAGGACTACATTTCCTACATGGAAAGACTAAAGAGTCTTTACCGAATCTCCATAATAGATTGCTATTATATAGGTGCAAGGGATAGAAAACAGTAATACATGCAGTAATACATTTTCCTTTGATTGTTCTTTCTTAATTAATAATTTCGTAGTGAAGATAACAGGTATATGGCCTCCAACATATACCTGTTATTCTTTTTTGTCTATTTTTACAATGGTAAAAATAGGTTGACCACACTCGTTATGTTTCCGACGGATGAATAGACAAAAAAATAACTTATTCTAGGAACCGAAAGGGTGTATTGACGGAAGAATTTCCCAATGCTAATATAGGAAATGAAGCTAAATGTACGAATGGAGGTACAAGAATTGGAAGGAAGAAAAACACCCCTTTACGACACACATGTAAAGTACGGCGGCAGCATCGTGAACTTCGGTGGATACCTGCTCCCGGTACAGTATGAAACCGGTATTAAGAAGGAACACATGGCAGTCCGGACCCAGTGCGGACTCTTTGATGTATCCCACATGGGCGAGATTCTGGTACAGGGCGAGAAGGCTCTTGCGTTCCTGAATCACGTGCTGACCAACGATTTTACCGATCTCAAGGATAATCAGGCAAGATACAGCCCGATGTGCAACGAGAACGGTGGCACCGTAGACGACCTGATTGTGTACAAGAAGGCCGACAACGACTATTTCGTGGTTGTGAACGCAGCAAATAGAGAGAAAGACTACCAGTGGATGGTGGATCACAAGATGGATGGTGTAGAACTGACCGACGCCTCCGATTCTTGGGGACAGCTGGCACTGCAGGGCCCGAAGGCCGAGGAGATTCTGGCCAAGGTAGCGAAGCCGGAAGCAATCCCAGCAGGCTACTACACATGCATTTTTGATACGGAAATTCAGGACATTCCGTGCATGATTTCCCGTACCGGATATACCGGCGAAGACGGATTCGAAATCTACATGCCGGCAGATAGAGCAGCAGATACATGGGAACTTCTCCTGGAGGCAGGCAAGGATGAGGGCCTGATTCCTTGCGGACTGGGTGCGAGAGATACCCTGCGTATGGAAGCCGCAATGCCTCTCTACGGCCACGAGATGAACGACGAGATTTCTCCGAAGGTGGCAGGTCTGGGCTTTGCCGTTAAGATGGACAAGCCGGAATTCATTGGCAAGGAAGCCATCGAGGCCGCAACTCCGCTGAAACAGCGCCGGGTAGGTCTCAAGGTGACCGGCAGAGGAATCCTGAGAGAAGAGTGCGATGTATATCGTGACGGTGAGAAGGTGGGTGTCACCACATCTGGAACCTTCCTCCCATACCTCAAGGGCTCTTACGCAATGGCAATTGTAGAATCTGCACAGAGAGAAATCGGTGCGGCTTGCCAGGTTGAGGTAAGAGGCAGAATGATTGACTGCGAAATGGTGAAACTTCCTTTCTATAAGAGAGAGAAATAGACCGGACAACCGAGCATAATAAATTTATTTTTAAAACAAATATGAAGTTATAAGGAGAAAAAACAATGGCAAACACAAGCGAACTGAAGTATTCGAAATCTCATGAGTGGGTACGTTACGAGGGAGACGAGGCGTACATCGGAATCACCGATTACGCACAGAGCAGCATGGGCGACCTGGTATTCGTTAACCTGCCGGAAGTAGACGATGAGATCGAGATGGGCGAAGCACTGGGCGACATCGAGTCGGTAAAAGCAGTTGAAGACGTTCTTTCCCCAGTAACCGCAACGGTTCTGGAAGTGAACGAAGAGCTGCTGGACGCACCGGAAGCAATTAACGAGCACCCATATGATGCATGGTTCGTTCGCGTGGGTAACATCACCGATACAGAGGAACTGCTGGACGAAGAAGCATATGATGCATTTGTAGAGGAAGAAGAGGCATAAGCGAATGGGAACATTTATTCCGAATACGAAAGAGGAACAGCTTAAGATGCTGAACGAAATCGGCTATGCGGATTTCGATGACCTCTTCAAGGATATTCCGGAGGCAGCCAGAGTTCAGGGTGAACTGAATATGCCGAAGGGAAAATCGGAAATCGAAGTTAGCCAGATTATGGAAGAGCTGGCCTCGGACAACGTGGTGTTCGAGACGATTTTCCGAGGCGCAGGTGCGTACAATCACTATGTACCGGCAACAGTGGATGCGATTGCGAATAAGGAAGAATTCCTGACGGCGTATACACCGTATCAGGCGGAGATCAGCCAGGGTATTCTGCAGTCCATCTTTGAGTATCAGACCATGATTTGTCAGCTGACAGACATGGACATTTCCAATGCGTCTATGTACGATGGCGCTTCTGCAGCAGCAGAGGCTTGCGCCATGACGCAGGACAGAAAGCATTCCACGATTTATGTTTCGGAGACTGTAGACAAGAGAATCCTGAGCGTAATCAAGACCTATGCTTTCGGTAAGGACTCCGATGTTCGTCTGATTCCGGCCAAGGATGGAAAGACGGAT
>JBNMGJ010000239.1:0-2498 GCA_050872185.1 Mogibacterium sp. | reverse complement strand
CCCTTGATGGTGAAGCTGCGGTCCACGGGCAGGCGCATCGCCTCCTGCTCGGCGCGTCCGGCGGTGGTGTGGGCGGCAGGCTGTATGGCTTCCCGCAGCTCGTCGAGGCCCTGCCCGGTTCGGGCGGAAACGGGAACAATCGCGGCCTGCGCATATGGCGTGTCCGCCAGGCGCGTGCGCACCTCGTCCTCCATGAACAGCGCCCATTCCTCGTCCACCAGGTCGCATTTCGTCAACGCCACTACGCAGGTCGGCACGGCCAGAAGCTGCAGCACCGCCAGATGCTCCTCGGTTTGCGGCATGATGCCGTCATCGGCGGCGATGCACAGAAGCGCCACGTCGATGCCGGTGGAGCCCGCGATCATCTGGCGCACGAAGCGCTCGTGGCCCGGCACGTCGACCACGCCCATGGCCGTTCCGTCTGGCAGCGTTAGCTGGGCAAACCCCAGCTCGATGGTAATTCCCCTTTTCTTCTCTTCTTCCAGCCGATCCGTATCAATTCCGGAAAGTGCCTTAATCAGACGGGTCTTTCCGTGATCCACATGTCCGGCGGTTCCAATAATAATATTCTTCACTTTTCTGTGTCCTTCTATTGATTTTCCATACAGTCTGCCTTATGCCATCTGGGTAAAAGCATCTGCCACTTTCTCCACTTCTCCGCTCAGAATGGTGCGAACGCAGAGAAGAAGCTGCTCGTCATGGATTCTCGCAACGATTGGGATACTATTCGCCCGGAGACGTTCCTCCAGTCCCTGGGTACTGATGGTATCCGATGTCACTGCTACTGCAAATCCCGGCAGATATACCATCGGTGCCGATCCGCCACCAATCTGATCTTGTACCGGAACCACTTCGGCACAGACCTTCGCATTCTTCTCTCTAATGAGTTCTGCCAACTTCTGCGCCCGAGCTTCCATGGAATCCGCCGGTTCCGTAATCATCCGGAGAATTGGAATATCCTGCTTTGCTTTCTCCGTGTCTCTGTATTTCTTCAGGGTTTCTTCCATGGCTGCGAAAGTCATCTTATCCACCCGAAGCGCTCTTGCCAACGGATGTTTCTTCATCTTCTCGATGTATTTCTTCTTGCCTACAATAATGCCGCCCTGGGGTCCGCCTAGAAGCTTGTCTCCACTGAACAACATGACGTCAATGCCGGTGGCCAGAGAAGCCGGCACATTGGGTTCATCCAGACCGTATTCCTTGAGATCCACCATCAGGCCATTTCCCATGTCAAAGATTACCGGAAGGTCATGTTCTTTGCCGATTTTCACCAAATCCTCCAGGGACGCTTCTTCGGTAAATCCCATGATGCGGTAATTGCTGGTGTGCACCTTCATCAGGGCACCAGTCTTTTCCTCATCAATAGCATTCTCGTAATCCGAAGGCTTGGTCTTGTTGGTGGTTCCAATATCCCGCAGGGTAGCTCCACTCTGTTCCATAATATCCGGGATTCGGAAAGCGCCGCCGATTTCCACCAGCTCACCGCGAGAAACAATGACCTCCTTTCCCTCTGCCATAGCGGAAAGGACAATCATGGTAGCCGATGCGTTGTTGTTTACAAGCATAGCATCCTCTGCACCGGTGAGTTCGCAAATAAGCTTGGAGACAATATTGTGTCTGGAACCTCTTTTTCCCGCCTCTACATCGTATTCTAGATTGGAATATCCTCTGGATACAGCGGCCACATTCTCCACCGCTTCCTCACACAAAGGAGCACGACCCAGATTGGTGTGAAGAATGGTTCCGGTGGCATTGATGACCGGGTACAGTCGGTTCTGATCCTCTTGTTCCATGTACAGCATCACTCGGCCTGCCACATTCTTAATATTCATTCGTTCTATATTGAAATCATCCAATTCTTCCGGTGTCAGATTGAGGATTTCCTGCCGGAGCTCCGCAATCACATTTCGGGCTGCTTCTGTAACAACAGTCCGTCCTGCGCTGGCGAAATGCAGGTCCAGTCCCCCCTCTTTGAGAACCTCGTCCACCTTCGGAATTCTTCTCAGAATCTCATTTTTCTTCATGTTTTTTCTCCTGTCAAAGCATACAAATTCAACCTATATATTATCATAACTTGCCTTCCTTTGCCACCGGTTCCGGCAGTAAGTGCAGGGATTGCCGAATCTTTACACTTTCTTTAATTTTCCCGATTCTTCTTATAGAATCAAAAGGAGATGCCACACATTCGTACGGCACCTCCTTCTTTATAGTTTTCGTTTTTTCTTGGATTTTCGCAATCCCTTGTATGAACTGACGTGTATGTGAAAATCCGAAACACTTATAGCAAGATTTCCTTTGAATCTCTATCCAGTGCGGTTACCGTCTCAAATCCAGCTTTTTTCGCCATCTGCACCGCCTCTGGGAAACCTCGGTCCAGGTACCTTCGGTCATGCGCGTCACTGGAAATCGTAATTTTGCCTCCCAATCGGTGAATCTCCTTGAGGATTTCAAGCGAAGGGTACATTTCTCCATCTTCTCTCCAACTGATGGGTGTGGTG
>JBNMGJ010000029.1:0-13739 GCA_050872185.1 Mogibacterium sp. | reverse complement strand
CGCCGGAACGAGATGATTTCCTTCGTAGAGCAGGGACTGGAAGACCTTTGCATTTCCCGTTCTACCTTCGACTGGGGAATTCCGGTACCAATTGATGAGGATCACGTAATCTATGTATGGTTGGATGCGCTGTCCAACTACATTACAGCACTGGGATATTCGGAAGATGACGAGCTTTATAAGAAGTACTGGCCGGTAGATGTTCACCTGGTGGGAAAAGAAATTGTGCGTTTCCACTCCATTATCTGGCCGGCAATGCTGATGTCCTTGAATGAACCTCTGCCGAAGCAGGTTCTGGGTCACGGCTGGCTGCTCATCGACGGTGGAAAGATGTCCAAGTCCAAGGGCAACGTGGTGGATCCGGAAATCCTAATTGACCGATACGGCATTGATGCGTTGAAATACTTCCTGCTGAGGGAGTACACATTCGGTCAGGACGGAATTTATACCAATGAGATTATGCTGAAGCGTCTCAACTACGATTTGGCCAACGACCTTGGAAATCTCCTGTCCAGAACGGTTTCCATGATTATCAAGTACAATGATGGAAAGGTTCCGACAGCAACCACCGAGGATGACATCGACCGGGAACTGAAGGAACTGGCAATCACCGCCGGAAATCGCGTGGAAGAGAAGATGGATACCTTCCAGTTCAACATGGCACTGGACGAAATCTGGGCTATTGTTAGAAGAGCCAATAAATACATCGACGAGAAGATGCCATGGGTTCTGGCGAAGGATCCAGAGCGGAAGGCGGAACTGGACACGGTACTGCGGAACCTGGTAGAGGCGCTCAGAATCGTTTCCATCCTGATTATTCCGTATATGCACACCACTTCGGAACGCATGAGAGAACAGCTGGGACTGTCGGATGTGGAAGCAAAATGGGAGGATGCTTTTACCTTCTATGAGATGGACAACTGTACCGTACAGAAGGGTGAGGTGCTGTTCCCACGTCTGGATATTGAAAAGGAGCTGGAAGAACTTTCCCAGATTCGTCAGGAGAAGGTTGCAACCAAGAATAAGAAGTAATTTACAATTAAGAATGCAGGGGTCTTGAGGTCGCAAGTATCTTGAGACCCTTTTTTCAATATGTTTTCAATATGGAGAAAGATATGCTATTTGATGCACACACACATTTGAACTTTGAAGGATTTGATGAGGAAGAGCGGAGTTTTCGCGCCGATGAAATTGAAAATTCTAACGTAGGGATTATCGTTGATGCAGGGGACTGTGTAGCATCCTCTCGGAAGGCCATAGAGGATGCAGAGAAATACAGCTGGTGTTATGCGGCGGTGGGAATTCACCCGGAACACGCTCTGGATTATACCGAGGAAGATTTGAAAGAAATCGAAACAATGCTTCAGCATCCGAAGGTTCAGGCGGTGGGAGAAATTGGCCTGGATTTCCATTACGGAAAGGATTCGAAGGAAGAACAGATTGAGCTGTTTCGAAAGCAAATCCGAATGGCGGTAAAGCACAATATGCCCATCATGATTCACACCCGGGAAGCCAATCAGCTGACCATGGATATTCTGGTGGAGGAGGGAGCGTTCTCGGAGGAACGGAAGAACCAGTTTCCGCAGCGTCCCGGCGAGAAGGGAGAACCCATCCGTGATGCCAGAGTGCAGCTCCACTGTTTCTCCGGTTCGGCAGAGCTGGCGCTGGAATACATTCGGTTAGGTGCCACCATTTCCATCGGCGGACCGGTAACTTTCAAGAACGGAAGGAAGACTGTTGAAGTGGTTCAGCGTGTGCCGCTGGCTTTTCTGATGACGGAGACGGACGCGCCGTACCTGACACCGGAACCGTTCCGTGGAAGACCGAACCGCTCCCCTTATGTAGAACACGTGGTTCGCCGGATTGCGGTAATTCAGGATCGTCCTTATGAAGAAGTGGAAGAAGCCATATTTGAAAACGGTTGCCGATTCTTCGGCATTGAAGGTATGAATCAGGGAGAGAAATGAGAGTAAGCGGAACAAAAGTATCGGAGAAAGTTCGAAAGAGCGGATTGATTTTGGAGAACAGTACCATTGTGGTGGGCGTGTCCGGGGGTCCGGATTCGCTGACCCTTCTGCACCTGCTTCTGGAAATGCGTCACGAAAGCAACCTCACTGTTGTGCCGGTGCATGTAAATCACGGACTCCGGGAGAATGCAGGCCGAGAAGAGGCCCATTTGACTCGAATTTGTGCTGAATGGGGTGTTCCTTGTGTGGTAAAAAAAATCAACTGCCGCGAAATTGCCCGGCAGCGGAAATGCTCTCTAGAAGAAGCCGGACGGGAGGAACGATATCGGATTTTTTCGGAGGTTGCCAAAGAGGTTCAGCAGTCCGGGGTTCCCATGGAGAGAATTTGTATTGCGGTGGCTCACAATGCAGATGATCAGTGCGAGACGTTGCTGCAGCGAATTATTCGGGGAACCGGAATTCATGGACTTCGAGGAATTCCTTTTACCCGAAAGGATGCGGCGGGATTCACGGTGATCAGACCATTGCTGGCGGTAACCCGGGAGGAAATCGAGGAATACGTTCGGGAGAAGGGTCTGGAGCCCAATTACGATGAAAGCAATTGGACCACGGAGTACAACCGAAATCGGATTCGGCTGGAACTGATTCCGTACATGGAAAAGAATCTGAATCCTGGTGTGAAGGAATCCCTTCGGACCCTATCTGAAATCGCGTCGATGGAAGATGACTATATGGAACAGGAAGCAACAAGATGCTTACAAGAGATACAGGTGAATGAGACTTCTGTGTTGGATGCGGAAAGGCTTCAGGATTTCCATCCGGCAATCGAATACCGGGTTCTGGCACGATTTCTTAACCAAGTAGAGGGAACGGAGCAGATTGGGAAGAACATTCTGGACGGTGCAGCGAGACTGGTAAGATCGGAGAATCCGTCGGCACGGATGGACCTTCCAGGAGGATATTCGCTGAAGCGACAGTACAATCTGTTGATTCTGGAAAGTCCGGAAGATAATTCGGTGGAATCTGCAAAAGAAGAAACGCTAACTGCGAAAATTTGCGAGTGGAAGGATTTTGATGCAAATAACGGGCTGGAAGCGGTTCGAAAGTTCCGTCAGTCCGGGCAAAGCGTGGTACTTCTGGATTACGATATTCTGCGGAAGGAGCTGGGAGAATGTCTGGACCGGGTAGTGCTGCGGGGACGCATGCCGGGAGACCGGATTGGGATTGCCGGGGGAAAGCACAAAAAGCTTCAGAATTACCTGGTGGATGGGAAAATCCCAAGAGAGCAGAGAAATCGGCTGAAGATGGTGGCAGTGGAATCGGAAATTCTATGGATTCTTCCGGACACTGCATTACCAAATAAAATGGAACGGGAAATTGGAAAAATATCACAAAAATATCAGATTCAAGAGGGTTCAAATGCGGTTTTATTTCTTGAAATAAAATAGTGTCTATGATAAAATAACCTAGCAGTTTGTGTAAATAAACAAATTTTAATGTTATCGATAGAAAGGGAACCATTAAGTTGAAACGATTTAGCAAGAATTTTGGATTGTATATGCTGATCTTTATGATTGTTCTGGGAGCAGCGTATCTATATCGGGGATCGGATAATCCATCCTCTAATACGGAGATTAAATTCTCCCAGTTCATTGATCAGTTGCAGGACGGTAAATACGAGTCTCTCAACATTACGGATCGCAAACTAAGCGGTACCAAGAAGAACGGAAACGTAGAATTCTCCTATGCACCTTCTGTTGTTGAAATCAGCTGGATAGAGGAACACTATATTTATCCGCTTCTGGAGAAGGACAAGATTGTACTAGAAAGTGATCCGCCGGAAAGCGATGTGAACTTCTTCTCACTGCTTCCGACGATTATCATGGTAATCGGACTGGTTCTCCTGTTCTATTTCATGATGAGCCAGGGTGGAAACAATAAGGCTTTCCAGTTCGGAAAGAATCGTGCGAAGCTTTACAAGGATGAAGGAAAGAAAATTACCTTTGCCGATGTTGCAGGCCTGAAGGAAGAGAAAGAAGAATTGCAGGAAATTGTAGATTTCTTGCAGAATCCGGGAAAATACGCTCAGTTAGGGGCCCGCATTCCGAAGGGCGTTCTGATGGTCGGTAACCCAGGTACTGGTAAGACCTACATTTCTAAGGCAACTGCCGGAGAAGCCGGAGTACCATTCTTTACCATTTCCGGTTCGGATTTTGTAGAGATGTTCGTGGGCGTTGGTGCATCCAGAGTTCGTGATCTGTTCGAGCAGGCGAAGAAGTGTGCGCCATGCATTATTTTCATCGATGAGATTGATGCGGTAGGACGTAAGAGAGGTGCTGGCCTGGGCGGCGGCAACGACGAGAGAGAACAGACACTGAACCAGCTGCTGGTAGAGATGGATGGATTTGACGGCAATTCCGGAATCATCATTCTGGCTGCTACTAACCGTCCGGATGTACTGGATCCAGCACTGCTGAGACCAGGACGTTTCGATCGTCAGATTGTGATTGGTATGCCGGATGTGAAGGCAAGAGAAGAAATTTTCAAGGTACATACGAAGAACAAGCCACTGGCAGATGATGTATCCCTGGAAGTTCTGGCAAAGAGAACTCCAGGATTCTCTCCAGCGGACATTGAGAACTTGATTAACGAAGCAGCGCTTTTGACGGCTCGTCGAAACGGCACCCGAATCCGGATGGAGGAGATTGAAGAGGCGACCACGAAGGTTATGGCAGGACCACAGAAGAAGTCCCGCGTGATTTCGGAAGAGGAACGCAGACTGACTGCGTACCACGAAGCAGGTCATGCCGTGGTTATGAAATCCCTGCCGAAGTCGGACCCGGTTCATCAGATTACGATTATTCCAAGAGGAATGGCTGGCGGATTCACCATGTCTTTGCCGGAAGAGGATAAGTTCTTCGAAACCCGTGGTAACATGCTGAATATGATTAAGCATCTGCTGGGCGGCCGTGTGGCAGAAGAACTAAAGCTGGAGGATATCAGTACCGGTGCCAGCAACGATTTGGAGCGTGCCACCAAGATTGCTCGTTCCATGATTACGGAGTATGGATTCAGTGAAAAGATTGGGCCGGTAAGCTACAGCTCCGGAGACGAAGTGTTCCTTGGAAAGGACTTCTCCACCCGTCAGAATTATTCGGAGTCCATTGCTTCGGAAATTGACACGGAAATCCGCACCATTCTGGAAGACAGCTATGCGGAGACTATTAAGATCCTGCAGGAGCACGACGATGCACTGGAAAGAGTGGCACAGGCATTGCTTCTGGTAGAGACCTTGGATGGAAAGCAGTTCGAGGCTCTCTATGCTGGGGAAGTGACACCGGAAGAACTTCAGGAACAGGTTAAGGCGGCGGAAGAAGAGAAACGGAAGAAGGATGAGGAGGAAGCTGCCGAAAGCGCTCGCAGAAAAGCGGAGGAAGAGGCGAGAATGGAGACACTGCGTCAGTCCATCGAATCGTCTCTGGACGAGGCGGCAGAGACCGGCGATATGAATTTCGCAAGAGAGAAAATCCTTCAGGCGATGAACGATACCAAGAAACAGGTTCTTGAGATAAGAGAAATTAAATCTTCGGAGGAAGATGCCACTTCAGAGGCAAACGTTCCTTCGGAAGAATCTGACTCCCAGGATGATAAAGAATCCGAGATTGAGGATGAAGAGAAGTAGTTGGTTAAGAGGAGTACGGAACGATGAAAATCACAGTAGAAGATTGTCTAAGACTGGACGCGTTTAAGCACAGCACGGTAGAATCCTGCATGAGAAAGAGCGACCGCCGGGTGCGTTCGGTATCGGTTTTCGATGAGAATGACCTGGAAGCCGGTGTGGAGAGAAACGGTGTGCCGGAACAGATGGTGTTGACCCATTTCTGGCAGCTCAAAGATGATGTGGACGCACAGTGCCGCGTTATTTCTGGATTTGGAAAGAAGCAGATTGCGGCGATGGTTGTTTTCCTCAACGATCAGGGTGTTCGTGCGATTGACAGCAAAGTAATCAAAGCCGCAGAGGAAAGTGGGTTACTGTTGATTACCGTTCCGGATGATGGTGAAATCACCTATGCGATGCTGATTGAACAGGTCATGGATAAGATTCTCTATGGCCATAACTACAGCGACAATCTTCTGAACAACTCCATCTATCACCTGCTGAACTTTGAGCGCCACAGCAATTTCCAGAGTGCGCTTAAGGAAGCAGCGGTACACAACGACTATCAGGTGGTACTGATGACCATGGAATTCAATCCGATTCTGACCATTGAGACCAGACACGAGGAAACCATTGAGAATGCCATCAACATTGCAAAGGAGAAGGATGTTACCCATTCTTCGGTATTTACGCAGGTTGAGGTTTCCAATGTAATCACCTATTGGGGAACCATTGATATCAACGGTGAGAAGCACATTCTGATGATTGTGGACGATAACGATAACTACTCTGCAGTGGAAATTACGAAGCTGGCAGAAGTGTTTGAGTTGGCAATGGGAATGTGGAAGTACACACCGGAGAGAGATTCCAGAGCGGAATTCATCAAGGCCGCAATTCGGAACGATTTGACATTCTGTTATACCTTGGTAGATGAAGCGGACATGAAGAACAAGACGTTCATCAGTTCCTTCTACGCAAATGGCATTGATAACACAGATTTCATCGATATCGTGGATGAGTATAAGGTGAAATATAACCTGGGAATCCTGCCACTGCTAGAGCAGAACGAGTTCTATGGACTGATTTACGTAGATGCCTCAGAGGAGAAACCGATGGCCATCAAGACCGCTTGTCTGGACATGTTTGATGCGCTAAAAGCAGGAAAACCGAATGTTCGCATCTTCCATTCCACCGGAATTGAAAATCTGGACAACGCCGTGGAAGGTTTTAAATTGATTAACGAAACATGGAATTACGTGGAGACCGTATTCCCGTATAAGAGAGTGTTCACGAAGTATGAGATGTCCATGGTATGCAACTGCATGGACATCATTATGCAGAGCACCACGCTTAAGAAGATGTATTTGGATCTTCTGGAGCCATTCGGCCGAGAAGTTTCTTCTAACAAGGGAAAACTTCTTCTGGAGACACTGGAGACCTTCGTATTGGATGCCAGCATGAACAGCAACAAGACGGCTGAATTCATGAGCATTCACAACAATACGGTACAGTATCGTCTGAAGCGTATTAACGAAATTCTGGGTGCCGAGATGACCGGTAACCGTATCATTCCTGGATTGACGATGGCATTGGCATTAAGAAGACTGGAGGATCAATAGGATGCTTCTGACAATTGATGTTGGAAATACCAATGTGGTACTGGGTGTCTTCAAAGGACGCACCATGGTAAACAGCTGGAGAATGGCCACAGATAACAAGCGCAGTGCGGATGAGTACGGTGTGATTATCGACCAGATGTTTCGCCATGATGGAATTAATCCCCAGGATATCGATGATGCGATAATTTCTACTGTTGTTCCGTCCTTGCTGTTCACACTGCAGCACATGTGTCTTAAGTATTTCAATATTACGCCGCTGGTTGTGGAGACGGGAATTCGAACCGGCCTGAAGATTAAGTGCGATGATCCGAGACAGATTGGTTCGGATCGGATTGTAAATTCCGTAGCCGCACATGCCAAATACGGTGGCCCACTCATCGTAGTGGATTTCGGAACGGCAACCACCTTCTGTGTTGTAACCGAAGACGCAGAATTCCTAGGCGGAGCTATTGCTCCGGGAATCAAGACATCTGCATCCGCTTTGTTTGAACATACCGCAAAGCTTCCGAATGTAGATTTGGAGATTCCAAGCCGGGTGATTTGCAAGAATACGATTGAGAACATGCAGGCAGGTTTGATATTTGGACATATGGGGCTGGCAGAACGAATCATTGAAGGCATGAAGCAGGAACTGGTAACCGATTACGGAAAGAAGTACGAGGATATCAAGGTGATTGCCACCGGTGGAATGGCCACCATGGTGGACAAAGGTGTTTCGTGCATTGATGTCATCGACCGCCGGCTGACGCTGAATGGCCTGGTAGAAATATACGAGAAGAATAAGATAGCAAGAAAGAAATAGAATATGTTGAATATTGGTGGAGTTACGCTTCCGAATCCGTTCATTCTGGCTCCCCTTGCGGGGATTACGGATGCGGTGATGCGGTCGCTGTGTGCGGAGCAGGGAGCGGCACTGACCTATACGGAGATGGTTAGTGCAAAGGGTCTTTACTACGGAGACCGCAAAACGCCGAAGCTCTTATATATTCCGGAAAATTCAGGCTTGACCGGAGTTCAGATATTCGGAAGCGAACCCGAGATTATCGGTCACGCGGCTGAAATGTTGAATTCCGGTTTGAACTGTTTTTTGGATATCAACATGGGGTGCCCTGTTCCGAAGGTAGTGCGGAACGGGGATGGAGCGGCGCTGATGAAGAATCCCGATTTGATTTACGATATTGTCACTGCAGCGGTTATGCATTCGGAGAAGCCGGTAACGGTCAAAATGCGAAAAGGATTTGATGACCAATCGGTGAATGCGGTGGAATGTGCAAAGGCGGCGGAAGCGGCCGGCGCTTCCGCGGTGACGATACACGGGCGGACAAGAGAACAATTTTATCAAGGAAATGCAGACTGGAGCATTATTCGGAAAGTGAAGGAGAGCGTTTCCATCCCAGTAATTGGAAACGGAGATGTGAACTCTGGCAAAGATGCTCTTCGAATGATGCAGGAAACCGGATGCGACGGTGTGATGATTGCCCGGGGGGCACTGGGCAACCCGTGGATTTTCCGAGACCTACTCGCTGCGTATGAAGGCGGTGAGTTCCAGAAACCAGATTGGAAGGAACGCTCGGAGATGATGATTCGGCACTACGAAGGACTAGTAGCTCTGAAGGGCGAGTATTCTGCGGTCCGGGAAATGCGAAAGCATGTAGGATGGTATACCAAAGGATACCCAGGAGCCGCCAAGCTTCGTGGAAAAGTGAATGATATTACAGACGGGGAAGAACTGAAAGAGGTACTGAAACTTGAAAATCAGCAGAACAGCTAGAAGAATAATAGGTCTTGTACTGGTGTTTTCGGCAGTGATGATGCTTGCGGGTTGTACCAGTTATGACAACTTTCGCCGGACTTTTATCGATAAAGAGACGGAAGATTCCAACGTGATTTATGTAGGTGTGTTTGAACCACAGAATGGTGCCTATAAGGAAATCGGAAACCAGGAAATTCAGGGTATAACGCTGGCCAACAGTAACTACAGTAACGTAAAGGGCGTTCGAGTGGAACTAGTCAAAGTGGATACGGAATCCGACACCAACACCGCAAAGGCAGCCATTCAGGACTTAATCAAAATGAAACCGGTGGCCATTATCGGTAGTGCGGAAGAAGCCAATTCCATGATTGCTGCGGAAGCTTGTGAAAAGGCGAAAATTCCGATGATTACTCCTTCTGCCAGCAATCCGCTGATTACAGAAGACAATCCCTACGCATTCCGTGCATGCATTACCTATAATCAGCGAGGAACGGGTCTGGCAGACTATGCGCTGAACAAACTCTCTTCAAAGAAAATTGGAATTGTCACCATTAAGAATGACAGTACCCTATCTTCCATGCGCGCTGCGTTCAAGAAGGTACTCAAGAAAAATGGAAAGAAACAGGCATCCATTGTTTTGGATGAATCCATTGAAATGAACGAGTTCAATATGAAGAAGCTGGCGCGGGAAATTGATCAGTCCGGTGCGGATACGGTTTTTGCCCCGATTGGTTTGGAGAAAGTGGATCTTCTTTTTACCCAGATTGAAAAGCTGCATCGAACCGATATCACATTCCTTGGAAATCAGGAGTGGACGGCCCAGGGCATTATTAATCTGTCGAAAAAGCATCCGAACATCAAGCTGGCATTCACTTCGGACAACGTGCTGAATTCTAGCGATAGCTCAGGCAAGTCTTTGACGGCGGAAACGCAGCGGTTCTTGATTAAGTACGAGAACCAATACGGCGACAATGTGGAACCAACGCAGAATACCGTGCTGGGATATGATTCTTACATGCTGGTAATTAATGCAATCAACAATGCAAGAAGTCTGAAACCGACAGATATTAAGGATGCGCTGCAGAATACGAATAATCTACGATGTGCATCTGGTGTCTTCAATTTCGACAAGGATGGAAATCCGGTGCGTTCGGTTAATATTTCCAGGGTAAAAGACGGTAAAATCATCACCGCCTATGTCACCGACTCAAGTACAAAGGCGGCTCGGATGAAGAAAGTAAATGAATAGAAGGAAGTCCATGGATTATTTGGAAAATATAGAACAGAATAAAGAACAGATGATAGAAAGCCTGCAGGATTTGGTACGAATTCGAAGCGTGCAGGATGCTCCGGTTCGAAACAAGGACGGGGAGGTATATCCTTTCGGTGCTGGTGTAGAGGAAGCTTATCAGTATGCAATGAATCTCGGCCGTGAGCTGGGATTCGATGCGAAGGATTGCAACCATTATGCAGGTCATGTGGAGTGGAAGTCTCAGAATCCGGAGGCCAAAGTATTTGCGATTGCAGGCCATCTGGATGTGGTTCCAGAGGGAGATGGTTGGTCCAAAGATCCCTATGATCCAATTATTGAGGATGGCTGGATGAATGGCCGGGGAACGCTGGACGATAAGGGTCCGGTGATTGCTTCACTCTATGGAATGAAAGCACTTAAGGACGCAGGTTATGAGCCAAAGAATACCATTCGACTCATCTTCGGCCTGGATGAAGAGACAGGAAATGACAGTACGGATTACTATCTAGAACAGGAGCCGATGCCGGATTTCGGCATTACACCGGATGGGGAGTTCCCCCTCACCAATGGAGAGATGGGAAATATGAAGTTCCAGCTGGCTTCTCGGATGAAGAAGTATTCCCCGAAGGACGGACTGATTCTTTCCAAGATGGAAGCGGGACTTGCACCCAACGTGGTACCGAGAACAGCAAAGGCCGTGGTGTCCTGCCACGATGCTTCCATATACGAAAGCATTATTCGTAAGGCAGAGGCGTTCCGAACAGAAACCGGTTATGACCTCAAGACCAGAAAGACTGGAAAATCTCTGGCATTGGAAGCCACCGGAATCAGTGCTCACGGGGCGGATCCACACAAAGGACTGAATGCGATTAGTATTCTGATGCAGTTCCTGGGAAATCTGGATTTCGTCAGCGATGAAGTGACTGAGTGGATTCAGTATTACAATGAGCACATTGGCTTCAATCTGCACGGGGAGAATATGGACTGTGCGTTGGAAGATGAACCTTCCGGTAAGCTTATCTGCAATGTGGGAATGATGGAGATGGGAAGCGATGTGGCTTCGGTTACCATTAATGTACGTTACCCGATCAGTTATAGTGCGGATGACGTCTATGATGGTGTGGAGAAGACGCTGGAGGGAACCTCCATTGGACTCATCAAAATGGACAACGACAGCCCAGTATATATTCCCGCAGACGACCCCTTCATTGAGACGCTTCTGTCTGTATACACAGAGGAAACCGGGGATTATGAGAACAAACCATTTGTGGATCGGGGCGGCACTTATGCGAAGGTATTCCATCGCCTAGTGGCCTTCGGTGCGCTGTTCCCGGGCGAAGAGGATCGGATGCATCAGCCGGATGAACGCATTTCAATTGATGCACTGATGAAGATGACTCGAATCTATACGAATATGATGTATAAACTCTGTATTGAATAATATGGGAATGGAAATGAGAGACGCATTAAGAGAGAAACTGGAAAAAAGACAGAATTTTGACTGGACTATCCATAATGAGCTCGAGACCCGGGAATCCGGCCTCGAGCTTTCGTCGTACCTAAAGCCAGGGGATATTCTGGCTCTGGAGGGGGATTTGGGAACGGGAAAAACCACCCTGACGAAATACGTTGCAGAAGGCCTTGGAATTACGGAACCCATCAGCAGTCCCACCTTCAATATTGTAAAGGAACATCGGAGCGGGCGCATTCCGCTTTTTCATTTTGATGCCTATCGGCTGGGATCCGGAGACGAACTTCTGGATATCGGTGCGGAGGAATATTTCTATGGAAAGGGAATCTGCATTGTGGAGTGGTCGGATATTGTGGAGGACGTACTCCCAGAAGAGGCTCTGCTGATACGGATTTCTTACGGAGAGAAAGAAGGAGAGAGAATCTATCAATGTATATTCTAGCACTTGAAACCACAGGAAAATACGGGTCGGCTTCTGTAATTGATGAATCCGGACAATGTGTGACTGCATCATCCCGAGAAGAAATGAACCATCTCAAAGAGATTATCACGTTAACGGAAGAGAGCATCGAAAGAGCTGGAATCACCAAGGCGGATTTAACCCATGTGGCGGCTTCGGTGGGACCGGGATCCTTTACCGGCATTCGGATTGGCGTGACCACAGCGAGAACCTTGGGGCAGGTCATGAACCTACCGTGTATCTCGGCATCTTCGCTGGAGGGAATGGCGCTTCACGGACTGAATATGGGAGGAGAGAATAGGCTCATTTGCCCGATTATTAATGCCAGAAGACATCAGACTTACAGCGGAGTATGGAAGGTGTCGGAGGGAGAGTTAGAATCGATTCTGCCGGAAAAGCAGTATATGATTGAAGACCTCCTCTCGGAGTTACAGGAGCTGGAGGGCTCGGTTCTGTTCATAGGAGACGGAATCGATGCATATGAGAATATCATTGCGGAGACACTGACCTCGGAGAAATACTCTCTGGCAGGCAGGGAATGCCGGTACCCGGACAGCGAATGGGTGGCCAAGGTGGCACTTCGGAAAGCGCTGCAGGGAGAAACCTGCTTTTACAAAGAGCTGCTGCCGAATTACATGCGAAAGAGTGAAGCCGAAATGCGGCTGGAAGCTGGGACGCTGAGCAGAAAAATCCATGGATAGAACAATGCAGGAAGAGTTTGAAGTAATCCTCCGGAATGGAACCCTAGAGGATGTGGATGCGATTGCGCACCTGGAAGAGATTACATTTCCTTTTCCATGGAGCCGAGAATCGATTCAGCACGACATGGAGGAAAATCCATTGGCGGTGATTCTGGTGGCGGAGAGGAATGGAAAATTTGCCGGCTACATGGACGTGTGGCGAATTGCCGGAGAGGGGCAACTGAACAACATTGCAGTGATGCCAGAGGCGAGAGGCCATGGAATCGGTGGGAAGCTGATGAGGCACATGATGGAATTCCTCCGAGAACAGGGAGATTCCGAAATCAGCTTGGAAGTTCGGGCTTCCAATGCGCCGGCAATCCACCTGTACCACAAACTGGGATTTGAAGAAGTCGGAAGAAGAGAGAAATACTATCTGGACAACGGGGAGGATGCCCTCCTGATGCGGTGTTTGCTAAGTCCGGAGAAGGAATAGAGAGATGAAAGACGGAAAACACATAACACTTGGAATTGAATCGAGTTGTGACGAAACAGCCATCGGAATTGTGGCGGATGGGAGAGAGGTTCTGGCGAATATCATTTCCTCTCAGATTGATATTCATACCGCCTTTGGTGGTGTTGTGCCGGAGATTGCCTCCCGCAGACACCTGGAGAATGTGAACGGTGTTCTGGAGCAGGCCCTGGCGGAGGCAGATATAACACTGGATGATGTGGACTTAATCGGTGTGACATATGGTCCGGGACTGGTGGGGGCACTGCTGGTGGGAGTGGCAGCGGCCAAGGCAATCGCTTATGCCAAAGATATTCCGCTGGTGGCGGTAAATCACATGCACGGCCATATTGCCGCCAATTACGTGG
>JBNMGJ010000170.1:0-4014 GCA_050872185.1 Mogibacterium sp. | reverse complement strand
TTGCAGAGGCGCCGGTTGCGGAACAAGCGGATCGATATGTATCGGAGGGAGAGTCGGTAGATTTCGGGGGAAAGAAGTTTTCTTTTATCGAGACACCAGGGCATACAGCCGGTGGAATTTGTTTCTACGGAGATGGGAAAATATTCACAGGGGACACCTTATTCTTCCGAAGCATTGGACGTACGGATTTGTATTCCGGAGACCCGAGGGAAATTCGCGGTTCACTGCAGAAATTGATGCAGCTTCCGGAGGACACAGTGGTGTACCCGGGGCATGGTATCACTACTTGCATTGGAGACGAAAAGAAAGGAAATCCATTTGTATAGATTCTACCTGAATGGAATACAGAATGAATATCACATGGAGGAACTGGCGCGGGAATTCCTGACCGATCATGAGTTTGAAGTGATTCCGGTGTCCTTTGAGCCTGGAAACACGCTGGTTTTAACTGATAATAGTTATTTGTTAAATAGCAATAATGACCTGGATTTCGACGGAATCAAGCGAGAACTATATCAAATTCTTGCAGAGAAGACCGGAACCCATCCAGAATGGGGGACACTAACGGGGGTTCGTCCGCTGAAGCTGGCCTTTAGTCACTACGACACATTCCAGAGCGTGGAGCGAACCATGGAGACCATGTCAGAGAGATATTTGCTGCATCCTTCCAAAGCGAACTTGTTACGTGATATTCTGGAATATCAACTGGATTATATGGAACGGCCGAAGCCGGATGCGGTAAGCCTATATGTGCATATTCCATTTTGTCCCACCCGCTGTTCCTATTGCTCCTTCGCTACCAATGTGGCTCCGGAGGATGAGGTGGCGGACTATTTCGATTTTTTGCTAAAAGAAATCAAGTACACCGGCACACTTTTCCGGGAAGAAGAACAGGACGTAGAAAGTGTGTATATCGGCGGAGGGACGCCAACCACGCTCTCCGATGAACAGCTGGAATTGCTGGTGGATACAATTCGTGAATCCTTCCACTTGGATATGGCGAACATCGAGTTCACTGTTGAGGCAGGAAGGCCAGATACGATTTCTCCTTCTAAGCTGGAGGCACTTCATCGTGCGGGTGTGAACCGCATCAGCATTAATCCCCAGTCCATGAGTGAGAAAACATTAGCGGCGATTGGGCGCTCCCATAGTCCGGCGGATATTCGAAAGGCTTTTGAGCAGGCATGCGAAGTGGGTTTTGAAGTGATCAATTCGGATGTGATAGCTGGGCTTCCCGGGGAAAATCTGGAAGATTTCAAGTGTACGCTACAGAGCCTTGTGCATTTAGGAGCGAACAACATTACAGTGCATACTCTTTCTGTGAAGAGGGGGTCGAAACTGAAGGAAGAAGATCCGGAATACTATAGAAGGAACACCGAAACGGTGAAAGAAATGCTTCGCTTCTCAGAAGAATACTTAGAGGAGAAGGGTTTTATTCCGTACTACATCTATAGACAGAAACATCAGATGGGTTCCTTTGAGAACGTGGGTTATTGCAAACCAGGCGCCCATTCTGTGTATAATATTCGTATTATGGAAGAGAAACAGACGATTATCGGCATGGGAGCGGGGGCGATTGGTAAGCGCCATTTCCCAGAAGAGGACCGTCTGGAGCGCATCCCGAATGTGGGAAATTATATGATATACAAGGAACGTTTTGAAGAAATGCTCCTTCGAAAAAATAACTATTGGGGAGGGAAAAATGGCGATTAAAGCACCAAAAGGTACGAAAGACATGCTCCCAGAGGATTCTTATAAATGGCACTATATTGAGAAGGCGTTCTCAGATATTTGCGATGAATACGGATTCGGTGAGCTTCGTACCCCTATTTTTGAGGACACTAGCCTTTTCAACCGGGGCGTAGGTGAAACAACAGACATTGTCCAGAAGGAAATGTATACTTTCGAGGACCTGGGACACAGAAGTATCACGTTGAAACCGGAAGGTACTTCTCCGGCGGTACGTGCTTTCATAGAAAGCAAACATTTTGCAGATATGCAGCCGAGCAAGTATTATTACAACACCCCTTGCTTCCGTTATGAGAAGCCACAGGCCGGCCGTCTGAGACAGTTCCATCAGTTCGGAGTGGAAAACTTCGGCGCATCTTCTATGTTGGCGGATGCGGAAATCATTGCTTTGGCCGATGATTTCTTAAAGCGCATGGGAATTGATGAAATTGAACTCCACATCAACAGTGTGGGATGCCGAGAATGCCGAACAAAGTATCGAAAAGCGCTACAGGATTTTCTGAGACCGCATTACGATGAACTGTGTACTACTTGCCAGTCTCGTTTCGAAGCAAATCCGATGCGAATTCTGGATTGCAAATCGAAGGCGGATCAGGAAATCGTGAAGGACGCTCCGCTAATGGTAGACTACCTGTGTGATGGTTGCCGAAAGGCTTTCGAAGATCTTCAGGAAAACCTTACTGCCATGGGAATCGACTTCAAAGTGGATCCGAAGATTGTACGTGGCTTGGATTACTATACCAAGACGGCTTTTGAGTTCGTCACCACCAAGATTGGCGCGCAGGGAACCGTATGCGGTGGTGGCCGATACGACCACCTTATTGAAGAGGTGGGTGGTCCATCTATGCCAGGTGTTGGTTTTGGCCTGGGCAAGGAAAGATTGCTGATGCTCATGGCAATGTGCGGCGCGGACTTCGGTCAGGCGGTAAAACCAGAAATCCTTATTGCGTATATCGGTGAGCCGGCAAAGCTCTATGCACTGGGACTGGTTCAGGAGCTTCGAAAAAATCATGTTCGTGCAGCAATCGACACCCAAGGCAGAAATCTGAAGGGACAGATGAAATATTCCAACAAAATCGGGGCAACATACTCCATCGTCATTGGCGATGATGAGATTGAAAGCAACGAACTTACACTGAAGAACATGGAATCCGGTGAACAGCACCGAATCCATCGTGATGAAATTATGGATGTAATCAGGAGAGGATAATGTCAGAAATTTACAAGCGTACACATATGTGCGGTGAGCTAAGACTTACCGACGAGGGAAAAGAAGTAATTCTGAACGGCTGGGTGGCGAAACAGAGAAGTCTGGGCAGCCTGGTGTTCGTAGATTTGAGAGATAAGACTGGAATTACACAGATTACTTTCAACGAAGATATTCCGGAAGAACTGATGGAGGCAGCAAAGAGCCTTCGCAGCGAGTATTCCATCGGGGTTAAGGGAGTTGTCCACGAGCGCAGTTCCAAGAATGGAAATATTCCAACCGGTGAAATCGAAGTTTTTGCAACGGATATGATCATTTATTCCAGTGCGGAGACTCCACCGATTTATATTAAGGATGATGACAACGTAGACGAGTCTCTGAGACTGAAGTATCGCTATCTGGATCTTCGGAAAAACAAGATGCAGCGCAACTTGCTTTTCCGGCACAAAGTCACCAAGTGTGCCAGAGATTACTTTGACGAAAACGGATTTGTAGAGGTGGAGACACCGATGTTGATTAAGTCCACACCGGAAGGTGCCAGAGACTATCTGGTGCCGAGCCGCGTGAAGCAGGGTTCGTTCTATGCACTTCCTCAGTCACCACAGATGTTCAAGCAGCTTCTGATGGTGGCTGGAACAGATCGGTATTTCCAGATTGTAAAGTGTTTCCGAGACGAAGACCTTCGTGCGGATCGTCAGCCGGAATTCACCCAGATTGACCTGGAGATGTCCTATGTGGATCAGGATGATGTAATTGAAATGCAGGAAGGATTCCTTCGCAAGCTGATGAAGGAGCTGAAGGGCATCGACATCGAGACTCCGTTCCCACGTCTGACCTGGACGGAAGCCATGGCGCGGTATGGTTCCGATAAGCCGGACACCCGCTTCGGAATTGAACTGGTTAAGCTGAATGACCTGGTAGAAGATTGTGATTTCGCAGTGTTCACCAATGCATTAAAGGAAGGCGGAGACGTTCGTGGAATCTGCGTACCGGGAGGTGCGGAGAAGTATTCCAGAAAGAAAATTGACAAGCTTACCGAAGAAGCAAAACACTACGGT
>JBNMGJ010000238.1:0-2512 GCA_050872185.1 Mogibacterium sp. | reverse complement strand
GCGTAGGGCCGGACGATCCCTCGCAATTCACGAAAGACGCTCGCTTTTCCCCTGGGATTCGTGAACTTTTGCATGGCGTAGGGCCGGCCGAGCACTCGCAGTTCACGAAGGATACACGCTTTCCCCCTGGGATTCGTGAACTTTTGCATGCCACAGGGCTGGCACGGGCCTTTCGATTAACGAAATTCGGCTTGTTTCTCGAGACCACTGAAAAAGCGCCTCGAAGATATCTGCAATTGCATTGACCTACCTCGAACAAAAGTGAGCTGTCGCACTTTTAACGCGAAAGCTCACTATCCAATTACGAGAGCAAATACTCTACCTTACTCTACTTTGATGAATTACTTGGTCTTAACCTTCTTCGCTTTCGACCATGCTGCGTGATAGGTTGTCTTTCCTACTTTCTTGTAAGTACGAACTCTTACGTAGTATGTCTTCTTCTTGGACAGCTTGGTGACCTTCTTGCTGGTTGTCTTGTAGCTCTTGATGGTCTTGGTCTTCACTTTCTTGGTGAACTTCTTGGAAGTGCTGTACTGTACCTGATATCCGGTAACCTGTGTCTTCTGCTTGGTCCACTTTACTGTGAAGGCTTTTTTACCGCTCCACTCCCGGAAAGGCCAGTAATGGTGGTGCCGTCGTACTTGAAGTCCTTCGCTGTCCACAGGCTGGTGTCCGGATTAGCGTTCTTATCGGTGCCATCGCTGACCACGAGCCGCTGATACGGCGAATAGATATTGGTGTTCTCTCCCTCAATGGAATGAAGCCGGTTCTGCAGCTTGTTCTTCAGGTCCGGGTTGTCGGTGTACATGTACACCACGCCGGCGGTGTAGGTGACGCCATTGCGCACGTAGGACTCTGTCACTTTCTGACCCCACGGGGTTGTTGATGGGGTCTTTTCCATTCCCGGGTTATATGCAAAAGCAAACTTATTCACCACTTCTGTGAAATCTGGGAGCCGTACGGACTTAATCTGGTTGCAGGCGAACGGCATTCCGTGAAGCTCTAGCATAAAGTCCGTCGTCGTTGGGAATTGAACATTTGTAATCTTATTCTCCGCAAAAGCCTCGTTCTCAATCCACCAGATGGTCTTCGGGATTTTCACCTTCGTAATCTGGTTGCACTCGAAAGCTTTGGACAGTACGGAAATCACGCCGTTCGGAAGGGTCACTTCCTTGAGGTTGTTCTTATAGAAAGAACTCTCGCCAATGACGAAGTTTCCTCTCCGACTGACCTTCTCGGAAGGATCCGTGGTTACATCATCATCGTAGGCCGTCAGCATTCCCGTCGGGAACTGAACGGATTCCAGCCCTTTCTCCCGGAAAGCGCTCTCCCCGATACCGACAATCTTATTGCCGTCTGGGTCCTTGGCCGGAATCACCAGGTCTTTGTTCTCCTTCAGCTTCTCTTCGCCCTGCTCGGAGAATCCGGTGATAACTTTGCCCTTCACGTAGAACTGACGCTTGTAATCGCAGCCGTACATCAGCTTGCTGTAATCCCCGTAGGTGAAGTCCGCGGTGGTCCACTCTCCCGTGTATTCTGCCTGGGTGGAAACCTTGGAAGCCTTGCTGTCTGCGGGGTCTGCGTTATTGGAATCGTCGGCAGACCGGGTTTCCTGCTGTACCGATGACTGGCTCGATGACTGAGTTGATGACTTGCTAGACTTTTCTGAAGTCCGGCCGTCCGTGCTGGTTCCGGAAGCCTTGTCCAAATCTGCGCCAGTGGCTTCGGATTCGGAAGAATTCTCAGTAGCTTCCTTATTCTTCTTATTCTCGTTCTTCGTTACATTCTTTGTCTCATCCTGTGACGCTTCAGCAGCATTGCTGTTTCCATTGCTTCCACTACTTCCGCCTGCCGAAACCTCTTGTGCAAAAGATGCACAAGGTGTCGCCAGCATAGCGAGGGATAGCGCCCAGGAAATCCATCGCATTTTCTTCATACTTGATAACCTCTTTCTTAGAATCTGCTTCACATTCTCTTACGCCTGCTTCCTGTCTCCGCTTTGCGGTTTGCCTGAGGATTTCGATAACGAATCGAATGCCGACTAGCAACCATTCAGATAAATTTTAACAATGTAAGAGTTGCTTTAAAAATTGGTATTCTCTATTTGTTGTTTTGATGCTATTAAGATTTCAAATATTCTAGTTTGAGTTGTTCGCGCCAACGGGTTGGGCGATAAAGGAATCCGGCTAGTACAATGGTGGCTCAGTTTCCTGGGTTTTCTCGTTTATGAGCCACCGATTCTGGCCATAGACAACGGGACGCGGCAATTCGGTGGCTCAATTTTCTGAATTTCCTCGTTTATGAGCCACCGGAACGTAACATTAAACGCGGGCCGTGGCGCCCATTCCCCGGTTTCTCCATTCGGGCGCCAACGGCTGGCAAAACTTGTGGCGCCCGTTTCCCAGTTTCTCCATTTGGGCGCCAACGGTTGGCAAAACTTGTGGCCCCCGTTTCCCAGTTTCTCCATTTGGGCGCCAACATCGGGCGGAACCCGTGGCGCCCGTTTCCCAGT
>JBNMGJ010000283.1:0-1556 GCA_050872185.1 Mogibacterium sp. | reverse complement strand
GTACAAGATTTACAGAGCCACATCCAAGAAGGGAAAGTACAGCTGTGTGAAGACCGTGTCTTCCAAGACGACGTCTTTCACCAACACGAAGCTCAAGAAGAAAAAGATTTACTACTACAAAGTGTGCGCCTTCGTGAAGTCTGGAAAGACTACGTGGAACGGAGCATATTCTTCGACAGTTGGAAAGAAAACGAAATAGAAATGACGGAGAAGGGTGCCTTACGGGCACTCTTCTTTTACATAATTATTCCTTTACAATCCTTCGGAATAATGAGACAATAAGGCTCGGATGGTATTCCTCGTTGAAACTATACCGAAAGGAGAACAAATGAATAATAAGATGTCACGTGAAGAGAAAGACATCCAGATTCGCAAGGAAGCAAAAGCGACTGTGATCCTGTTCGCAATCTGTTTTGTCTGGAACGTTGCCTGCGCCTACGGGCTGTCCGGATGCAGCATCCGGATTCTGGGGCTCCCCCTGTGGTGGGTACTCAGTACACCGGGGGTGTTCGTGATTGCCGTTGTGGGAGTAATCTTCCTGGTTCGAAAGGTCTTTGTGGACTTTGACCTGGAGGAAGAGTCGGAAGGAGGTGCAGACCATGCAGAGTAAGCACCTTGTCGTTCTGACCATATTGACACTGTATCTGCTGATTAACCTGGGAATTGGAATCTACATCAATCGCAAGACTGCAGGAGAAGGTAAAGATTTTCTGAATTCCTATTTCGTCGGGTCCCGCGGCATGGGCGGTCTGGTTCTGGCCATGACGCTAGTGGCCACATATACCAGCGCAAGCTCGTTCTTAGGGGGACCGGGCCTGGCTTCCACCTTTGGACTATCTCAGTCCTGGATTGCCGGCGTTCAGATTGGTGCCACTTTCCTGACACTGGGGGTGCTGGGAAAGAAGTTTGCGCTGATTTCCCGGAGAATCCATGCGGTGACGATTTCCGATTATCTGAGAGCCAGATATCAGTCTTCTGTCGTGGTGGTAATCTGTGGTCTGGCTCTGGTGGTGTTCTTTATTACCCAGATGATTGGACAGTTCATCGGAGGTGCCACCCTGATTCAGACCGTAACCGGTGTTCCGTATTGGGCAGGGCTGTTGCTATTCGGCGCCGTGGTGGTGCTGTATACAGCGTTCGGCGGATTCCGGGCAGTGGTGCTGACAGACACACTGCAGGGAATTATCATGACCTGCGGAACCTTCTTGATGCTTTTCTTTATCATTCGCCAGTGCGGTGGAATGGGTGACATTGTAACCCATCTGAACGCAGCCAATCCGGGCTGGAATCTGATGGGCAAAGGAATATATGGTAAGGATATTGCCGTTCTGCAGCCGGGATATATGCTTTCTTATTGGGTGCTGGTAGGCATTGCGGTGATGGGACTGCCTCAGACTGCTGTTCGCTGCATGGGATTCAAAGATACTCGTTCCATGCACCGTGCCATGATTTATGGAACCATCGTCATCGGTATCCTAATGATTGGAATGCACCTGGCGGGAACTTTGGCATTTCCACTGGTGGAAAACGCCAACCTGGCCAGCACGGATCAGGTC
>JBNMGJ010000074.1:0-8566 GCA_050872185.1 Mogibacterium sp. | reverse complement strand
GGCGAAAATTCGAGAAAGGTGTTAATTTTCGCCAACCCCCAACCCAGACGCCAACCCCAACCCAGACGCCAACCCATGCCACCCGCCGGTTGGCGAATTTCAAGCCCGTAACCATTTGTAACCGCAGCATTGAATTCATTCGTCCGAAATGGTAAAATATACAGATTATAACCGCGAAAGAAAGGGGTGCCATCATGATAAGGGGAGCAGAGAGCCGGTCCCTCCGCTCGGAATACATTTCGTATATCATTCCGTCTATTCTAGCGCAATGGGTGTATACTCTATACACGGCGGTGGACGGACTTTTCGTGGCCAGAGGGGTGTCCGTCACCGCTATGACCGCAATCAATATTTCGTCACCTTTCGTGACGGCGCTTTTCGCTATATCTTTGATGTTTGCAGTGGGAACGTCTACGGTGGTGTCCATCTCCTTAGGGGCCGATCAGCACAAGCGGGCTAATGAGATATTCAGCCAGAACTTTGTGTTCCTGATTGGACTGTCCCTGGTGATTACCGGGCTGCTGCTGTGGAAGCTCCGGGAAGTAGCGATTTTCCTGGGGGCCACCGATGCCACATTGCCCTATGTGACGAAGTACATCGGAACCATCGCACCTTTTTCGTTGGTGTTCATCGTGTCCTATTCCTTCGAGATTCTTCTCAAGGCAGACGGGCATCCGAAGAAAGCCACGAAAATCGTCATGGTAGGCGTGATTCTGAACTGCATTCTGGATTACCTGCTGGTGATCGTGTTCCCCTATGGCGTGTTCGGTGCGGCCATTGCCACCGCCCTTTCCCAGGTGGGAGTCACAGCTCTTTACCTGAAACACTTCCTGTCCAAGGAAGCGAACCTGCATTTTACCCGCTTCAAAGCCCAACCGAAGACCATTCTTCGGGCCATGCGAAACGGACTGTCCTCCGGTATTACGGAGCTTTCCGCAGGGCTGACGGTGTATTTCTTCAACCATGCCATCGCCACCTATTTGGGAGACGAGGCGTTGGTGAGCTACACCATCGTCAACTACGTCAACGCCCTGTACGTGTACTCCATGACGGGAATCGCCCAGGGAAGTCAACCGCTGATTAGCTTCTATCACGGCCGTCAGGACCGTAATTCGGTAAAAAAACTGCTCCGCTTCGGTATGGTTACAGCGGCCGGCTTTGCCGCAGTGACCATCGCTGGCTCCATGGCGGGCGGAGGGCTTCTATCGAAACTGTTCATTCCGGCATCCCAGGCTCATCTAAGAGCCTATACGGTGCACGCTTTACGGATATTCTGTCTGTCCTTCTTGCCGGTAGGATTTACGGTGGTGCTGGCAGGGTATTTCGCCTCCATCGAGCACGCGGGCAAAGCTGTATCCATCACCTTGGGAAGAGCGGTTGTGGTGCTCCTCGGGGTTCTGGTACTGATGACCCATGTTTTTGGTGGGGAAGGAATCTGGTGGACCACACCGGTTTCCGAGAGCATTTGTCTGATCTATGCAGCAGTTCTATACCTGTGGCACCGCAGGGGGAAATCTGAAGCGCTCGAACGAGAGTGCCGCCTAGACGAATAGCGAAAACGAATAGCGGGATTCGTTCCCGTGAATTTGCAGGCGCTTATCGAAACTAGAGAGTTCGCGCCATGAATTTAAAGAAAGAAGGAGGGGATTGTTTGCTCCGAGAGAGACAGAGTGAAAAAATATATTCCAGAAAATCCATTATGGCGGCCTGCCTGATTACGGCATTCATCACGCCATTCATGTCCAGCTCGCTGAACCTGTCGGTTCCCACGCTGGAGAAAGCTTTTGAAATCAACGCCACCACAGTTAGCTGGGTGGTGAGTGCATATACCATTTCCATCACTATGTTCAGCTTGCTGATGGGAAAGATTGCGGATAATCGGGGACACAACCTGTTGTTCCGGCTGGGAATCGCCGGATTCGGCATTGCGTCCTTCCTGTGCATCATGGCCCCTAACGTGTACCTGCTGGTGGCACTGCGTTTCCTGCAGGGGGTGTTCGCCGCCATGATGTTCGCCACCAACAACTCCATCCTGGTGCGGTCCTATCCGCCGGAACAGAAGGGCAAAGTCCTGGGGTATTCCATCTCCGCCACCTACATCGGCCTGACCACCGGCCCGGTGCTGGGAGGCTTTCTGGACAACACCCTGGGTTGGGAAAGCGTTTTCTTCTGCGCCATGATTGCTTCCATCATCGCCTTCGTCACATCGGGACAGGCGGTAAAAGCCCAGGAACAGCTGGGAATTGAAGAAATTACCGGAACGGGAAGGCCGGATATTCCAGGAACCGTCATCTACTTTTGCGCGGTGTTCCTGAGCCTCTTCGGCATGACGGAGTGGACTGTGCTTTCCTGCGGAAAGTATCTGTTTCTGGCGGGAATCCTGTGTTTTGTGGCGTTCTTCCTGTTTGAGAGACGGGCAAAGGATCCCCTGGTACGGGTAACCCTGTTCACTGGAAGCCGGGCCTTCACCTTTTCCAGCCTGGCGGCACTGCTGAACTACGCCGCCACCTTTGCGGTGAGCTACATCATGAGCATTTACCTGCAGGTGGTCATGGGACTGCCATCCGCCACCGCCGGAATCATCCTCATCGCCACGCCGGCTTGCCAGGCCTTGTTTTCACCCATGATGGGTAGCCTTTCCGACCGGAAGAGCCCATCCTTTCTGGCTAGCATCGGCATGGGAATCAGTGGTGTGGGACTGCTGCTGTATGCGGGAATCACGGAGCACACGCCACTGTGGCTGCTGATTGCCCTCATGTGCTTCATGGGGTTCGGCTTTGCCATGTTCTCATCTCCCAACATGAACGCCATCCTGTCCTGCGTGGAGGAGAACGAGTACGGAATCGCCAACTCCATCATCGCCACCATGCGAACCTACGGACAGTCCACGGGAATGGCGGTGCTGAACGTGGTCACCGGCATGATTCTGGGAAGCGCCAGCCTGGACATGGTGCCAAAGGATCAGCTGATGACGGTGGTTCACATCTCCTTCTTCCTGTTCGCCATCCTGTGTGGCGTGGGACTGATTTTCTCCCTGATTCGGAACCGGAAATAGGGGAGCCCCCGGTAAAAGCAGCCTCCCACAAGGCGGAGGCATCCGGGAGTATAGCAAATTATTTTTACATAAGATTAAGACAGAAGCGGACCGGCGATGACCGGACCGATAGAAAGGAACGTGAATGCTCCAGATTAAGAATATACGGAAAGAATACAAGACGGGCGGCTTGGTGCAGAAGGCCCTGGACGGGGTGAGCCTGAACTTTCGCGACAGCGAGTTCGTGGCCATTCTGGGACCCTCCGGCTCAGGCAAAACCACTTTTCTGAACGTGCTAGGTGGACTGGATCAGTACGACAGTGGGGACCTGATCATCAATGGAACCTCCACCAAGAAGTACACCGACCGGGACTGGGATTCCTATCGAAACCACACCATCGGTTTCGTTTTCCAGAGCTACAACCTGATTCCCCATCAGACCATTCTGTCTAACGTGGAACTGGCCCTGACCATCTCCGGAATTGGAAAGGAAGAGCGGAAGAAGAAGGCGGCAGAGGCGTTGGCCAAGGTCGGCTTAGGAGATCAGCTTCATAAGAAGCCGAGCCAGCTTTCTGGGGGACAGATGCAGCGAGTGGCCATTGCCAGAGCGTTGGTGAACGACCCAGACATTCTGCTTGCGGATGAACCGACGGGAGCTTTGGACAGCGTCACCAGCGTGCAGATAATGGACATCCTCAAGGAAGTGGCCAAGGATCACCTGGTGGTCATGGTAACCCACAACCCGGAGCTGGCCTATCAGTACGCCAATCGAATCGTGGAGCTGAAGGATGGAAATATCATCTCCGACTCGGATCCTTTTGAGATTACCGGCAAGGAGGCGGGTAAAGCCGTCCACCGGAATCTGGGAAAGGCGGCCATGAATTTCGCCACGGCCCTCCAGCTCAGCTTCAACAACCTGCGAACCAAGAAGGCTCGGACCTTCCTGGTGGCTTTTGCTGGTTCCATTGGAATCATTGGTATTGCCATGATTCTTTCCCTGTCCAACGGGGTGAACAAGTACATCCACGGCATCGAAGAGGACACCATTCGAGAGTATCCGCTAACGGTGGACAGCTCCGGATTCGACCTTTCCGCCATGTTCAGCAGCGCTGGGATGGGAAGCGATGATTCCCAGGGTTCTGCCAAGAAGGGAGAGGTCAAGGAGATGCAGACCGTCACCAACATGTTCTCCATGATGGAATCCAACGACCTCAAATCTCTCAAGAAATATATCGACAGCGGCCGAAGTGGTCTGGAGAAACACACCCGGGCCATTGAGTACACATATAACGTGAAGCCCCAGATTTTCCGGAAGTCTGGAACAGATTACCGTCAGGTGAACCCAGATCAGACTCGGAGCAAGATGGGAATGAGCATTAGCTCCTCCATGTCCTACAGCAGCATGATGAGTACCGACGTATTCCACCAGCTGCCGACGGACAGCAGCCTGTACAAGGACGAATACGATGTGAAAGCGGGACACTGGCCGAAGAAGCGCAACGAATGCGTGGTGGTGCTGTCCAAGAACGGCATGGTCAGCGACCTAGCACTCTATGCTATGGGACTGAAGGATTCCAAGAAGCTGGACAAGATGCTCAAGGACTTCTCCAAGGGAAAGGATGTGAAGCTGGACGAGAACCAGACCGAAAACTTCACCTATGAGGACTGTCTGGGCATCAAGTTCAAGCGAATCAATAATGCGGATTACTACTCCTACGACTCCTCTCAGGGAGTATGGGTGGACCGCAGCGACGACAACGATTACATGGACGACATCATTTCGAAGGGTGAAGACATGAAGATTGTCGGAGTGGTTCAGCCGAAAGAAGATGTTGATTTTACCGTGCTTCAGGGAGACATCTACTACCCGTCCAACCTCACGGATCACATCATCGACGAGGCAGCGGACAGCAAGGTGGTCAAGGCGCAGAAGAAATCCAAGGACACCAACATTCTCACCGGCAAGGAGTTCGGCGAGGAAAGCGACGGACCGGACTTCCAGTCCATGTTCTCCATCGACCAGAAGGCTTTCGCCAAAGCCTTCAACTTCGATACCAGCCAGATTTCCAAAGCCATGAAGTCCCCGTCCAAGAACATGGATTTAAGCGGACTGATCAACCCGAAGGATGTGCAGAACATGCCGGGGATGAGTCAGTCGGACATGCAGAAGATGATGTCCGGCGCCAAGCTGAACTTCACCGAGGACACCATGCAGAGCCTGTTCAATCAGTTGATGAAGGGCTTCCTGGCCAACGCAGCCAAGAACGGCAAGGATTACACGAAGATGAACTCCGCCTTCGGCGACTACATGAAATCCGATTCTGCCAAGAAGATTCTGGCAGAGGACATCAAAGAATTGGTGAAGACCCACGTGGACAACGTCATGAAGGAGAACAGCTATCAGGGCACCATGAAGGAAGTTCTAAGCGGATTCCCGGCCTACCTTAAGGAGAAGGGAATTGAAGATCCGGACAAGTTCTCCGGTGCCATTGACGATTATCTAAGTTCCTCTGAGGTGAGCCAGAAGCTTTCTGGGAAGGAGTCCGAGCTAAAAGAAAAACTCGAGAACATTGAAGTGACCGACGCAGAATCCCAGAAGATTCTAGATGACCTGGTGGTGGGCTACGCGAAGTTCGCGAAAGAGAACAACTATCCGACCACGGAAGAGATGGCGGCAGATTTCCAGAAATACCTAACCACCGATGAGGCCCAGGGAATTATTAACATGGCGGTGGCCAAGAGCATGGACACCAGCCAGCTGGAGAAAACCATGGCCGCCACCATGACCCAGTATTCTTCCAAAGCCGTGGCTTCCATGGCAGAGAAGCTGGTATCTGGCATGATGACAAGTTATATGAAAAGCATGGGAAGCCTGGATTTCTCCAAGGCCTTCAAGGTGAATACAGATGCTTTTGCGGACGCCCTGGGAATGAACATGAGTCAGGACGAAATCCAGTCCCTGATTATGTCGCTAATGGGAACATCTTCAAATACCTATGATGCGAACATGACCAATTTCGGTTATGCGGACAAATCTCAGCCCACCCAGATTGCGGTCTACGCCAAGGACTTCGACAGCAAGGCGAAGATTAAGGATATTCTGGACGGATATAACGACAAGATGGTGAAGGCCGGAAAGTCGGATCAGGAGATTTCCTACAACGACCTGGCGGGAGCCCTGATGGGATCCGTGACGGACATCATCGACGCCATCAGCTACGTGCTCATCGCCTTCGTATCCATCTCCCTGATTGTTTCCTCCATCATGATCGGTGTCATCACCTATATCAGCGTGCTGGAGCGGAAGAAGGAAATCGGAATCCTCCGTGCCATCGGTGCCTCCAAGCACAACGTGGCCCAGGTGTTCAATGCGGAGACCTTCATCATCGGTGCTTTGGCCGGGCTGATCGGTATCGGTGTAACGGAAATACTGATTATTCCGACCAATATTATCATCAGTCACCTGACCAGCGTGGGAATGCATGTGGCACTTCCGGCGGTAGGTGGCGTGGTACTGGTCATCTTGAGCATTGTGCTGACTCTGGTTGGCGGAATCATCCCGTCCCGCAAGGCGGCGAAGAGCGACCCAGTAACCGCACTCCGGGTAGACTAATTCGGATAGGCTAATTCGGATGGATTGAGAAGAATGAAAGAAGAATAACAATGAAGAACAAGACAAGCGAAGTGAATCTGTCAAATCTTCTGCTTGCCTGGTATGATGCGGAGCGTCGGATTCTCCCCTGGCGGGAGGACCCGACGCCCTATCATGTCTGGGTATCGGAGATCATGCTGCAGCAGACGAGGGTGGACACCGTCATCGACTACTACCAGCGGTTCCTGCGGGAGTTGCCGGATGTGAAAGCCCTGGCCGAAGCCGACGAAGAGCGGCTCCTCAAGCTTTGGCAGGGCCTGGGATACTATTCCCGAATTCGAAACATGCACAAAGCCGCCCATCAGGTGATGGAAGAATTCGGCGGCCAGATTCCGGGAACCCCGGGGGAACTGCAGAAGCTTTCCGGCATTGGAGAGTACGCGGCCGCCGCCATCAGTTCCATCGCTTTCCAGTATCCGGTTCCCTCCGTGGACGGCAACCTGCTCCGGGTCTACGCTCGGATGACCGGTTACGGGGAAAGCATCCGCACCACCACCGCCCGCAAAGCCGCCACCGCCTATTACAACGAAATCATGAATCGGAACCGCCCAGGGGACATGAACCAAGCCCTGATGGATCTGGGGGCCACTATCTGTCTTCCCAACGGCGCCCCCCTCTGCCATCGGTGTCCTTGGGCGGAACACTGCACCGCCCATCGCCAGGGGAAGGAGCTGGAAATCCCGGTAAAAGAAGAAAAGAAATCCCGAACCCAGACCCGCCTCACCGTGCTTCGAATCCGCGTGGGCGGCCGGCTGGTCATTCGGAAAAGACCGGCCACCGGCCTCCTGGCCAACCTGTATGAATTCCCCAATGTGGAAGGGTGGCTGACCAAAGAGGAAGCAGCGGAAGCCTGCCGAGAGCTGGGCTTGCGGCCCATTAAGATTCGGAAGCTCCCAGCGGCAAAGCACATCTTCAGCCACGTGGAGTGGCACATGCATGGATACGATATTGAAGGGGAATGGATTTCCGGTACGGAGCCGGAAGAGCCTGGACGGGGCGAAGGTGCTTTTACCGCAGGTGAAGAGGAACTCCGGGAAAAGTACTCGATACCGGCGGCCTTCAAGGCGTATTTGGAATAATTTTACAGAAAGTTGATACGGAACCTAAGGGGCTGTGGTAGAATAGAAACAATGTGACCGGAAAGGGGTGCAGCGATGATTCAATACTTTTATACACAGAATAACCGGACCAAGCCGGTGCAGGACTGCTGCCACGATTGCTGGATTAAGATGACCAATCCATCCAACGAAGAGGCGGAGCTGATTGCCGAGAAGATGGGTGTTGAGGTGGACGACCTGATGGCGGCCATTGACCTGGAAGAAAAGACTCGAATCGAACTTCCGGAGAACTACACCTTGATTGTGGTGGACATTCCGTCGGAAGAATACCGGAATGGCGTGCGGGCCTATGTCACCATCCCGCTGGGCATCATCATCACCAAAGACGCCATCGCCACCATCTGTTCCGAGGAAACCTACGTCCTCCGGAACTTCGAACGAAATCGAATGAACGACTTCTCCACTCGGAAGAAGCTGCGCTTCGTGTACCAGATTCTGCTGGAATCCGCCCTTCTCTACCAGAAAGCCCTGTACGGCATCGACCGGAAACGGCAGGAAATCGAGGAGAAAGTCCGGGACGACATAGAAGAAGAAGATCTGTTCAGCCTCCACGAGCTGGAATCCACCCTGGTGTATTTCGCCACCTCCATCCGTGAGAACGGCAACGTGCTGGACCGGCTCACCCGATACTCCCGGCTGGAGAAATTCCCAGAGGACAAAGAGTTGCTGGACGATGCCATCGTAGAGAATCAGCAGGCCGTGGAGATGACCGACATCTACCGCAGCATCATCAACGGCACCCGGGAACTGATGTCCACCATC
>JBNMGJ010000215.1:0-3092 GCA_050872185.1 Mogibacterium sp. | reverse complement strand
TTTCAATCAACTCTTTCTTAAAAAGAATATTATACTTTTCCCCAGCTTTCAGAAAGTCAACGATTTGATTTCTAAGCTCCTGCTGAATTTGTTCAAATTCAGCCTTCTCTGATTCATTGCGATTTTCAATCTTATATAATCTAGCATATTCATCTAAGCCCTCCAGATGAACATCCGATAGTACATCATCGATATATTGACGATAATATTCATCCATCAAGAGCTTCAATTTTTTATAATCTTCACTCCTTTTTTCACCATCTTCCAAAACTCCATTTTTTTGTATGTTTTCCAGCGTTTCACCTTGTGGAATAAGTTCAAATCTCAAGGTTTTCGATACTGGATATCTATTCCAAAAATCTTCGTAATACTTAGCCATACTACCCTCCTTAATTTTTAAGAGTGTCTATATATTTTAATTACATAATACTATATTTTTCGGATTTGTCAATTGCAAAATCATCTTAACTTATTGTATTCTATCCCCCCTCCTCCTTACAATCCCATCCCCACCCCCATTCCAGCTATCTTCCAATTTTTTACCCAACCCAAAAGCCCGAACCCACACTTCCCATGGATTCGAGCTTTTCGACTTATATTTTCTTTTATCATCTATCGAGTTACTGTAGGATATTTAAGGGGGCTTGCACTGTTGCGGGTGTAAGAGCCGCGGTGCGCTAAGGGGCGGTGCGCTTAGGGGCGTTAGTTATCCGGCCACATCTCTCCGGTGACGGAGTAGGCCACCCAGTTGCCCACGTTGGCGGCGTGGTCGCCGATGCGCTCTAGGTATTTGGCGATCATCAGCATGTCCAGGACGGCGATGTCGCCCTTTCCGTCCTTCCGGTCGTCTTGCCGGTTCCGGATGCGATCCAGGAGGCCGGCTTTAATGCGGTCGAAGTGGTCGTCCACCACGTCGTCGTAGGCCACCACTTCCCGAGCGTGCTCCAGGCTCCGGGCCTGGAAAGCCTCGATGCTGGACTGGACCATGTAGATGACGGCTTCGCCCATTTCCTCGAATTCTTTGGTGCGGATGTCATCGGTGAGCTGGCCGGTTTCCACGATTTCGGCAATGTCCAGGGACTGATCGCCGATGCGGTGGAGGTCCGTAACCATCTTGAGGGCGGCGGAGATGACCCGGAGGTCCGTGGCCACTGGCTGCTGCTTTAGGATGAGCTGGATGCACATGGACTCGATTTCCCGCTCTTTCTGGGAAATGGTCTCGGCCAGCTTGACCACTTTGTCCGCCAGCTCCGTGTCGCCGGTGAGGAAGCATCGAACGGTGCGCTCGATGATGTCCTCGCACATGCCGCCCATGATGCACATCTGGTTGTCTAATTCTTTGAGTTCTCCCTGATATGTGTTACGCATTAACCAAACCTCCCTGTAATGTAATCTTCGGTGCGCTTGTCTCTCGGACTTGCGAAAATCTGATTGGTTTCACCGTACTCGATGAGGTCTCCCAGCAGGAAGAAGGCGGTGCGGTCCGAGATGCGGACGGCCTGCTGCATGTTGTGAGTCACCATGACGATGGTGTATTTCTCCTTCAGCTCCTCTGCCAGGTCTTCAATTCGGCCGGTGGAAATCGGGTCCAGAGCACTAGTGGGTTCGTCCATCAGAAGGACATCCGGCTCCACCGCCAGTGCCCGGGCGATGCAGAGCCGCTGCTGCTGCCCGCCGGACATGCCCAGGGCGGATTTCTTCAGGCGGTCTTTGGTCTCGTCCCAGATGGCTGCGGCTCGAAGGGATTTCTCCACGATGCCGTCCAGCTCTTCTTTGTTCCGAACTCCGCCGATTCTCGGTCCGTAGGCGATGTTGTCGTAGATGGACATGGGAGAGGGGTTCGGTTTCTGGAAGACCATCCCCACCTTCCGGCGAAGGGCGGTCACGTCCAGACCGGGGTCTAAGATATTTTTACCCCTGTATTCCAATGTTCCGGTGACTTTGCACTCCGGAATCAAATCGTTCATCCGGTTCAAGTTCCGGAGGAACGTGGATTTACCGCAGCCGGAGGGCCCGATGAATGCGGTGATGGCGTGTTCCGGGATGTCCATGCTGATGCTGTGCAGGGCTTGATGGTCCCCGTACCATAGGTTCAAATCCCGGACTTTGATGATTGTATCGTTCATTTCTATCCTCTTTTCTCCTGAATTTTCTTCGCCGTATGGGTGGCCAGCAGGTTCAATGCCAGGGTGATGGCCATCAGCACAATGGCGATGGCAAAGGCGATGTCATACTCCCCTCGCTCACTGGCATAGATGTACAGTGCCACCGTCAAAGTCGCAGAAGACGACTGCAGTGCCTGGACGAATCCGATGAGCTTGAGTCCGAAGCCCGCGGTAAAAAGAAGTGCCGCCGACTCCGAAGTAATCCGGCCCACCGCCAGAATGCACCCGGTGATGATGCCGTCCAGCGCATTGGGGAGTACCACGGTCCGAATCATGTGCCACTTGCCGCTTCCCAGGGCCAAGGCCCCTTCTCGGAAGCTTCGCGGCACGGTCATGAGACTTTCCCAGGTATTGCTGATAATCGTGGGAAGTACCATGAGCACCAGAGTTAGTGCGCCGGCTAGAATGCCTTGCTTTAGCCCGCCAATCTGGATGAACACCAGCATTCCCACCAATCCGAACAGTATGGACGGAATTCCGGTAAGGATTTCCGAGGCGAATCCGATGAGATCCTGGAGCCACTTCTTCTTCGAATACTCTGTCAAATAGATGGCGGCGCCCACCCCCAAAGGAAGGACGATAATCATGGCCACCAGTATGATGTACAATGTGTTCATGATGTTGGGCAGAATTCCGATGTTTCCCGTCAAGTTGTTGGGCTCCGTGGAAATCAGGTTCCAGTTCAAGGCATGGACGCCTCGGAACAGGATGTACCCGATAATCAGAAGGAGTACCAGGAAAGTGACTCCCGCACACAGGATCATCAGAAATTTGAGGAGCCGGTCTTGATTCTTTCTACGTGTATCCAATTAATCTTCCTCCTTTCGGATGACTTTGTGCAGAAGTCCGTTGATCAGCATGATGAACAGGAACAGCACCAATCCGATGGAAAATAGTGCCTGCCGCTGCAAAGATCCGTAGGATGCG
>JBNMGJ010000091.1:0-6889 GCA_050872185.1 Mogibacterium sp. | reverse complement strand
TCTCGGTGGATCCACCACAATTATGTCTGGGGTCTCAGTAAGCTCGTCCAGTTTCTTCCGCACATCCCCACAGAGGAACTCACAATTCTCGATTCCATTCAGCGCCGTATTATTCCGAGCCGCTTCCACGGAATCCTCCACGATTTCCACGCCGTAGACTTTCTTCGCCTTGGAGGCCATGAGCTGAGTGATGGTGCCGGTTCCGCAGTACAGATCATAGACGGTTTTCTGATTGATATCCGGCAGCAGTGCTAGCGCATCGGAATACAATCTCTCCACCGCATTGATGTTGGTCTGGAAGAAAGCGAAGGCTTTCACCTGGAACTTAAGTCCCAGAATTTCCTCGTAGTAGTAGTCCCGACCGAAGAGAATTTTCGTGCCCTCATCGATGACCGCGTCCGCCAGACTGTCATTGAAGGTTCGAAGCACCCCCACCAGCTGGTTGTCCAGCTCCAGGCTCTGGAGAAGCGACACGTATCCCTCTTCGTCGAATCCCGCTTCACTGCTGGTGATAATGTCCACCAGCACTTCGTGGGAACGCACTCCGTGGCGAACCACCAGATTCCGAAGCAAGCCCTGGTGGGTTTTCTTATGGTAAAAAGAATATTTCTTTTCTCTGCAGAATTCCAATGTGGCCGAAAGAATTCGGTTGAAATCCTCTGGAACCAGCTGACATTCATCACAGGTGACGATGGACATGAAACGTCCCTTCTGATGCATTCCCAGTTCCAGTTCCCCACCAATTTCTACGTCCCCGAAGGTGTACTCCATCTTATTGCGGTACCGGTACGGAGTCTCCGCTGGCACGATTCCTTGATAGACGGAGGAATCCACGTGGAACTTCTCCAGAAGATCTAGCACCTGCTGGTTCTTCAATGCCAACTGTTCTTCATAGGGTACCCCCTGGTGCAGGCAACCTCCGCATAGTCCCTTGAGCTTGCACTCCTTAAAATTCTCCATATTTGTCATAAAACTCCTTCTTAAATTCCGGGAAACGGTCTTCTTCAATGGACTTCCGGATTCCTTTCATCATGTTCACCAGGAAGTAGATGTTGTGTTCCGACAGCAACATGGAACTCAGAATCTCGTTGGATTTAAACAGATGTCTGAGATATGCCCGGGAATAATTCCGACACACGTAGCAATCGCATTCCGGATCCAGGGTGCTGAAATCCCGCTGATGTACCGCATTCTTGATGTTCACATTACCGTGAGAAGTCATGGCCACACCGTGGCGAGCCAGACGAGTCGGAAGTACACAGTCGAACATGTCTACGCCTCGTTCCACCCCTTCGAACAAGTAGTCTACCGTGCCTACCCCCATGAGATACCGAGGTTTTTCCTTCGGCAGGTAATCCACGCAATCATCCAACACATCCAACATGATGTCCTTCGGTTCGCCCACGGACAATCCCCCGATGGCATATCCCGGAAGGTCCAATGCCACAATCTGCTCTGCACTAATCCTGCGGAGATCCTTGTACATTCCCCCTTGCATGATGCCGAAGAGGGACTGATTCTCGGTATTCTTGTGATGCTCTTTGCACCGCTTCAGCCAGCGGGTGGTCCGTTCCAGGGAGCGTGCCACGTACGGCTTCTCTGCACCGTACTCCACACACTCGTCGAAGGCCATAATGATATCCGAACCCAGCGCATTCTGAATGTCGATGGAGGTCTCCGGCCGCATCATGTGTTTCGAACCGTCGATGTAGGATTTGAAGGTCACACCCTCTTCTGTAATCTTGCGGAATTTGCCCAGGGAGAACACCTGGAAGCCACCGCTATCGGTGAGAATCGGCTTGTTCCAATTCATGAATTTGTGTAGGCCGCCAGCCTCTCGGATAATATCCTCGCCGGGTCTCAAGTACAGATGGTATGTATTTCCCAGAATGATTTCTGCACCAGTGGCTTCCACGTCCTCTGGCTTCATGGCCTTGACCGTGGCCTGGGTGCCTACTGGCATGAATACCGGTGTCTCGATGGTACCATGGGGCGTGGTAATCCGTCCCCTTCTGGCACGGGTTCGGGTATCCTGATGGATTAGTTCGTATGTTACTGCGTTTTTGCTCATAATCCCTCTATTTCTATATCTTTTGCATCAAATCAAATTCTCTCGCTATTATTGAATGAACATAGCATCCCCGTAGCTGAAGAATCTGTATCTTTCTTTTACCGCCTCTTCGTAGGCCTCCAGAATATGCTCCCGGTCATACAGGGCCGAGATTAACATAATCAGTGTGGATTTCGGAAGGTGGAAATTGGTAATCAGTGCTTTTACAATCTTGAACTCGTAGCCCGGATAGATGAAGATTCCGGTGCTATTGTGTCCGGCCTGAATCCGGTATCCCTTCGGAGTCTCCACAGCTGCGCTTTCCAGGGTTCGCGTGGAAGTGGTTCCCACGGAAATAATTCGCTGACCTGCATCGATTGCATCGTTGATAATCTTCGCATTTTCCTCCGTGACGGAGTATTCCTCGAAGTGCATATGGTGTTCCTCCACGTTCTCGCACTTCACCGGACGGAAGGTGCCGATGCCCACGTGCAGGGTGACGTAAGCGATGGTCACCCCTTTGGCCTCAATTTCCTGGAGAAGTTCCTTGGTAAAATGAAGTCCCGCCGTGGGCGCAGCCACCGACCCGTCAATCTTGCTGTAGACCGTCTGATAGGTTTCTTTATCCGCATCCTCCGCAGGACGTTCAATGTAAGGCGGAAGAGGCATGCTGCCCAGCTCTTCCAGGCGCTCCATGAAAATCCCTTCGTATTCGAACTTCACTTTCCGAGTTCCCTGGTCCGGATCCGCCATGCCTAGAATATGGGCTTCGAAAAGATGTTCCGAATCGAATACCACAGTATCCCCTTCTTTGAGGCGTTTGCCAGGGCGCACCATGGTCTCCCAGATATCTCCTTCTAAGCGCTTAATCAGCAGGAATTCAATGTGGGCGCCGGTAACCGCTTTGCGGCCGAACAGTCTGGCCGGGATAACCCGGGAATCGTTCAGCACCATACAGTCTCCTGGCTTGAGATAATCCAGAATATCGTGGAAATGGCGATGCTCAATGGAGTTATCTTCTCGATTCACCACCATCAGTCGGCAGGAATCCCTTTGCTGCGCCGGTGTCTGGGCAATCAGTTCTTCCGGTAAGTTATAGTCAAAATCTTCTAGTTTCATAGTGTTCCTTTCCAGATTCATTATTTCTTTCGAATATATTTCGCCTATGGACGAACGCCGAGACGCTTACTTCGGGTCATACAGGGAAAGAAGCCCCAGATGCTCATAGGCTTTCCGAGAGGCCATCCTGCCTTTCTGAGTCCGGTACATCAGTTCCGACTGAATAAGATAGGGTTCGTTCACATCCTCCAGAGTCACCCGTTCTTCGCCAATGGCGGAAGCAATAGTCTCAATTCCCACGGGACCACCACCGAATCCCTTGATAATGGTGGTGAGAATCTCCCGGTCCAGTTTCTCCAGGCCCAGGGAATCCACCCCCAAAGCATCCAGTGCCTTCCTGGTGATGTCGATGTCCACGTTGCCGTCCTGAATGACTTCAGAGAAGTCCCGTACTCTTTTGAGCATCCGGTTGGCGATTCGCGGAGTTCCTCTGGAACGCATGGCCAGCTCCTGGAGGGACTCTTCGTCAATATGTATGTTCATCACGTGGGCGGAACGCCGGAGAATCTCCTTCAGCTCCTCGGTGGTGTAGAAATCGAATTTGCAAATGATTCCGAATCGGTCCCGAAGAGGCGCCGACAAGCTTCCTGCCCGGGTGGTGGCCCCAATTAACGTGAAGTGGGCCAGGTCAATTCGCAGGGATCGAGCCGATGGACCTTTGCCGATGACAATATCCAATGCGTAATCCTCCATGGCGGAGTACAGCACCTCCTCCACGGATCGATTGAGACGATGAATCTCGTCGATGAAAAGCACATCGTTCTCGTTCAGGTTTGTGAGAATCGCCGCCAAGTCCCCGGCACGGGCAATGGCAGGTCCAGACGTAACCTTAATTTCCACCCCCAGTTCGTTGGCGATAATTCCCGCCAGCGTGGTCTTTCCCAGGCCCGGTGGCCCGTAGAACAGCACATGATCCAGTGCCTCGCCCCTCATCTTCGCCGCTTCAATGTATATGGAAAGGTTCTCCTTGCTGGCGGACTGGCCACAGTATTCACTTAGATACTGGGGCCGCAGCTTCAGCTCGCCGTCCATGTCCGCTGGCTGAACCTTCGTAGATGTAATCTGTTCTTCCATAGATTATTATTTCTTCTTTCTTCAAAATTCTAAGTTCTAATCGCCTACATTAAATACTTCAGCGATTTCTTAATGTACTCCTCAATGGTCAAATCCTCTTCCGGTATGTGGCCGATGGCTTCCTCCGCCTCTGTCTTGGTATACCCCAGAGTGGTCAGTGCCACCACCGCATTGTTCTTTTCGTCCGAGAAGGTCGCCGCAGCCGCTTCCACCATCTCCTCGCCGGACATCGGAACTGCACTAACCTTATCCGCCAATTCCAAAATGACCCTTTCTGCCGTCTTCTTCCCCACGCCCTGAGCCTTGGCAATGGATTTGGCATCCTTGTGGGAAATGTACATCTTAATCTGATTCACCGACCCGACGGACATAATGGCCAGTGCCGCCTTTGGTCCCACGCCGTTCACCTGAATCAGCTGTTCAAACAGCGTCAGCGCATCCCGTTCGGAGAACCCGTACAGCGCCATTCCATCGTCTTTCACCTGCATGTAGGTAAATAGTTTTACCGTATCTCCTTCTCGGGCATTCAGTAGCGGCGATGTATCCGCCACATGAATGCGGAACCCGATTCCGCCTCCGGTTTCCACCACGATGGATCCCTTCTCATAGTAAAGATATTTTCCTGTAATATGTCTAATCATCGAATCACCCTGTTGTTTCTGGAATGAGCGTGACAAATCGCCGCCGCCACCGCATCGGCAGTGTCATCCGGCTTCGGTACCTCCGGTAGATTCAGAATCACCTTGACCATGTTCTGTACCTGCTTCTTTTCCGCCCGGCCGTATCCCACTAGCGCCTGCTTAATCTGCAGCGGCGTGTATTCCGACACACTCAGTCCGTTTTTTTCACACGCAAGTAAGGCGACCCCTCTGGCCTCTCCGACCTTGATCGCCGTTGTGGTGTTACTGTTAAAAAAAAGTTCCTCTATGGATGCCTCTTCCGGATGATATTTCTGAATCACTTCATTCAGTCCATCATACAATTGACTTAATCGCAAAGGCATCGGTGTATGGGCCTCCGTCTCAATGGATCCGTAATCCACGGCTTTGAAACGGTTCCCATTATAGTCCAGGATTCCATAACCCATGATGGCATATCCCGGATCGATTCCAAGTATTCTCATATTTTCTATATTCACTCCTCGTGGTATTTTACCAAAAAACCCTGTATTTGTCTATTCTGGGGGCTTTCCACAACTTTCCACAAGTTTATAAATAATATACACAAAAATAAATTTTTATGCATTTTCGGAACAACTGTGATATAATGTCTATACTATTTTGATGGGAGGGATCCGCATGAGATATTCCAGACAGAACAAAATTCTTGAGATTATTTCCAATAACGATGTGGAGACACAGGACCAGCTTCAGGATTTACTGAACAAGGAAGGGTTCTCCGTCACTCAGGCTACCATTTCCAGAGACATTAAGGAACTACAGCTGGTGAAAGCACTGGCAGCCAATGGAAAGTATAAATATACAGTAGGAAAGTACGATGAACAGCCGATTTCTGAACGATTCATCAAGATTTTCCGAGAAACCATTATCTCCACCAGCCACGCCGGTAACCTGATTGTGGTCAAGACCCTGTCCGGTTGCGGCAATGCAGCGGCGGAAGCCATTGACTGCTTGGAGCTAGACCACGTGGTGGGTTCCATCGCCGGAGATAACACCATGCTGATTATCGTGGACGATGAGAAAAACGTACCGGAAATTCTGGATTTCTTCAATACCATGATTTCAAAGAGGAACCGCAATGCTTAACCGGATTGTAATTGATAATTTTGCCACCATTGAGCATCTATCCTTCGACTTGTCGGAAGGACTCAATATCATCACCGGTGAGACCGGTGCCGGCAAATCCGTGCTGGTGGAAGCCATCCACACCGCACTGGGCGGACGGGCGGATATCTCCATGATTCGCCGAGGCGCGAAGAAGGCAGTCATTCAAATTGCCGGAACCATGGAGGGCGAGGACGTCATCATCATTCGAGAGCTGATGGCCTCTGGCAAAAGTATTTCCAAGCTGAACGGAGAGATGGTCACGCTGGTGCAGCTCCGGAATTTCTGCCAAGCGATGGTGGATATCCACGGACAATATGACAATCAGGTTATCCTAGATCCACAGAATCACTTGGCCATCACTGACCGTTTCCGTCACTCTGCACTACAGGAGGACCTTGAGAAGCTAGAGGAACTATATGGGACCTACTCCCAGCGAAAGAAATCCTATCAGGCACTGCGTTCCGAAGAGGCGGAAGCCCTCCGTCAACAGGATTTCTACCGATTTGAATCGGAGTATATCCAGAATCTTCACCTGTACGAAGGGGAGGATGAAGAACTGCAAGAACAGTTGGAACTGATGAAGAACAGCGAGAAAATCTATTCCGCTGTGAACCGGGCTTACGAGAATCTGTACGACCTGGACGAGTCCGTTCTTTCTAGCCTTCGCACCGCCATTGATTCCCTGCAGACCATTGCGGATCTCAGCGAAGACTTTGGAAATTACGTCCAGACTCTGGACGAAAATTACTATGCCATCGCCGATGTATCCGATGCCCTTCGGGATATGCGTTCTTCTCTGAACTACTCCGATGAGGATATCAATCAGGCCTCAGAACGTCTCAGCATTATTGAGGATGCG
>JBNMGJ010000247.1:0-2351 GCA_050872185.1 Mogibacterium sp. | reverse complement strand
CTGCCGGATGGAAGTGCTTTTAACACCGCTTCCACACCGCGGTAGGCCAGATTGTCCGGCCCCAGGGATATTGCACTATAATTCATACAAAATTTTACATGAACCCCTTCAATAAAGCAATCGTTTGAGGGATGTTTTTGTATTTCTGTACGAATGCAATCTTCCGTAAGCCCCATTGTTATTACATCGTGAAGTCCCAATTCTTGCATGAAAGACAATATGTCGTGATATCCGTCCGGTCGTCTTCGGACCACCTCCAGGGACAGATTGATTTTCGCATATGCGTTTATTTTAATGGATGTCATGTCTTCTTCCTTTCTGGAAATGATTCAACCGATTTTTTCAAAATCCGCTTACAAAAAAGGAATGCCGGAGGCATTCCTTTCAAAAACTATTTGTGATTCCGACCCTTGGTCTTCTTCTCTGCGGCCGACGCCTTTGCCGTCTTTCCATGACGAGAAAGGGTCTTTCCACCGGCTGCGGAAATCGGACGAGGTGCCGGAACGCTGTATACGTTCGGCAGAAGTTCGCTAAGCTTAAGCTGAGAGTCTTTGATGTACTCCGACTCCTCCTTGTTCTTGCGCTTTGCCTTCTTCGCTTTCTTCGCTTCTTCCTTCTTGTGTTCTGCGATGACTTCTTCTACCGATTTGCCGGTTTTCTTCGCTTCGTGATACGGATTGAACGCCGCTTCCGCCTTATCGTTCTTCTTCGGATCCTTCTTCTCTCTCTGCTGGTTGGCATTCTTGATGGTCATCACGGTAATTCCGCCGAAGATGGCGAACATCATAATCATATTGATCATCATGTTAAGTCTCTGATTGAAGGTGGTGAAAGTCAGGGAAGTCTCCTGTCCCAGCTTGTCTCCATTGTCATCCATCAGGTCTCCGGAAATCACCAGCTTGTACTTGGCGTTGTTCTCTACCTTGAAATTCTTATTGGTGCTGTCGCCCAGAACAAGCAGAAGGCCCTTGTCGTCCTTGTTGCTGACAACCTTAATCGGAATCTCCTTGCCCTTCTGGTCTACGATTTTCACGCACTTCTCATTGTTCTTCTGTGCCTTCGCACTGGCCAGGTCCCGGTTAAAACGAAGCTTCACACCTACGTTCTCAATAGATGTGTTCGTCTGTCCATCCTTCGGATAGGAATTCAGCAGCTTGAATTCGCTAGTATCAGCGGAAACGAGCGCTGCACTCAGGGTTACCATCACTGCGGCCAGCAGTGCAATCAGGCCTTTCTTCTTCATTAATCAATTCCTCCATCTGTATTGTCCGGCGATGCTGTCTCTCTCCGAAGTTTTCGCTTAAGCGCCTTCGCCGCCCGCATATTTCGAAAGAAATCCGATAGGATTCTTCCGCATTCTTCGCCCAGGATTCCGGTCTCCACTTCCATCCGGTGGTTCAACCTTGCCTCCTGCACGACGTTGAACACGGAACCACAGGCTCCGTTCTTCGGATCCATCGCTCCGATATAAAGCTTGTCCAATCTCGCAAGTACCATGGCCCCTCCGCACATGCTGCAGGGTTCCAGTGTAACATAGAGTTCGCAGCCGGTCAGCCACTTGCTCTGAAGCGCTCTCTCCGCTTCCCGAATTGCCAACATCTCGGCATGTCCGGATGAATTTCGATCGGTCTCTACGCGATTGTATGCTTTTGCGATTATCTCTCCGTCTCGGACCACCACCGCCCCCACCGGAACCTCTCCGATGGATGCGGCCTCTTCCGCCTGGCGAAGAGCCTCCCGCATATACGTCTCGTTTATATCCATAGCCGGATAATTTTATCATAGCTACACTTTGAATACAAGGTTTTTTGAAGAATATTAAGGGAATTGCCGGAAGTGTTTTTCCGAGGAAAATCTGCTTTTACCGGAAAAAATGCGGCCAAAAAAGTTGCGGTTAGAGTTTTCTAACAATCTGGACAAAGTTTTGGCAAATGCTTATAATGGTAGTGATATAATTTTGTTAAAATAAAGGAGGGTTATCCCAATGGCTACATTAGACGTAAATGTTGAAGTAAGTGCTCGCCACGTGCACCTGTCCCAGGAGGACATCGAGAAACTGTTCGGTGCTGGTTACGAGCTGAAGGTTAAGAAGGAAATCGCTGGTGGTTTCGTTGCAGAAGAGAGAGTTACTATCACTGGACCGAAGAGATCCATGGAGAGAGTTGCAATTCTCGGACCGGCAAGAAAGGGAACTCAGATTGAGCTGGCTGCTACAGACGCTCGTTCCCTGGGCGTAGATGCTCCAATCAGACTGTCCGGCGACCTGGCTGGCACACCGGGAATCAAGATTACCGCTGAGAACGGTAACTCCGTTGAGACCGAGAGTGGCTGCATCATTGCACAGAGACACG
>JBNMGJ010000036.1:0-12313 GCA_050872185.1 Mogibacterium sp. | reverse complement strand
GTTTTATCCTTTCCTCGTTCAAACTACCGCTGTTCCATCATGCGATCCACGCAGGTATCCTTCTGGAACAGGTGAATTTCCAATTCCCTGGACAGGTACTCCAGAATGGGTCCTCCAGCTACGCAGTTTCCCTTGTCGTCCAGGGCCGGACCGTAGATTCCGATTCCCAGATGGTTATCCGCCACAGATACTAGTCCGCCTCCCACACCACTCTTGGTGGGAAGTCCCACCTGAACGGCGAACCGACCGGATCGGTCGTACATTCCGCAGGTCAGCATGATGGTTTTGCAGATTTCCATGGTGCGGCGGGAGAACACCGGCTCTTTACCCCCCACTCTTCCGTCCATGGCAATGGTCAGCCCCATGTTGGACAGGGATTCCGCCGTCACTGTCAGAGAGCAGAGACGGGTGTACAGCTCCAATGTCTCCTCCACCCGGTCGTCCAGAATGCCCTTGCTCTGGAGAAGATAGGCGATGGCCCGATTCCGGGAGAGGTGACTCATCTCCGAATGGAAGACGGATTCATTCACCTGAATCTCCGGATCTTCGCAGACCTTTCGGAACACCTCTTGAATCTCCGAAAAGCTGATTTCCGAAAGCAGCATATTCGCCACGGTGATGGCGCCGGAGTTAATCATGGGATTCATGGGGTGATTGCTGGTCAAATCCAGATCAATCAGGGAGTTGAAGGCTTCGCCGGAGGGTTCCATATCCACCTTCTCGAATACCTTGTCGAACCCCAGGATTTCCAGCGCCAGGGCCAGAGAAATCACTTTCGAAATACTCTGGATGGTGAACCGCCGGTTCGTGTCGCCAATGTTGAAATGCCAGCCATCCCGGGCACATAGGCTGATGCCTAGCGCCGACGAATCCGCTTTCCCCAGCTCAGGAATATATGTGGCCACCTGCCCCTTGGGGAGCATCTCTCGCCCCCGCCGGTAGGCTTCTTCCATGATATCGCAAAGCTGCCTTGTCGTAATTTCTTTGTTATTCGTCATGGAAAATCCTCCTATTCCTCGGCCCGTTCGCCGCGTGCGATACGTTCCGCTAACTCGCTCAGGTACTCCCACCGTTCCATCTTGTGGTCCAGTTCCCCTTCCAATGCGGTTTTCTTCTCCGCCAAGTCCGCCAGCAAGAAGGAGTCCGTGGCGTTCTTCATCATCTCCTCAGTAATTTCCTCAATCTGCTGCTCCAGGGATTCGATGTCCGCGTCAATGGTGTCGTATTCCTTCTGTTCCTTGTAGGTAAAACGAAGCTTCGGTGCTCTTTGATTCCGCCCGTCCTTCCTGGATTTTCCAGAATTTCCAGCGTCTCCGCTATCCCCCGACATATTCTGCTTCTTCGCCGCTTCTTCGGCCTCTCTCGCATCCTTCTCGTTCATGTACTTGCTGTACCCGCCAGTGTATTCCCGGATTCTCCCCTCTTCTTCGAAGGCGAAGGTCCGGATCACAAGCCGGTCCAGGAAATACCGGTCGTGGGACACGATAATCACCGCCCCTGGGAAATCGTCCAGATAGTCCTCCAGCACCGTCAGCATGTCGATATCCAGATCGTTGGTGGGCTCGTCCAGAATCAGCACGTTGGGCGCCTGCATCAGAATGGAGAGGAGGTAGAGCCTCCGCTTCTCTCCGCCGGACAGCTTCTCAATCCGCACCGAATGCATATGGGACGGAAAAAGGAACTTCTCCAGCATCTGGGATGCGGAAAGGTACCCATCCTTCGTCTTCACGTTCCGGGCGATTTCCTCCACGTACTTAATTACCCGAAGGCTTTCATCCATGGCCTCCGACTCCTGGGAAAAATAGCCGATTTTCACCGTCTCACCGATTTCCACTTCCCCAGCATCCGGCTGCACCTGCCCCATGATAATTCGAAGCAGCGTGGTCTTCCCGCAGCCGTTGTTCCCCACGATTCCAATTCGGTCATTCCGAAGAATGTTGTAGCTGAAATCGTTAATGTACTGCTGGTCTCCGTAGGATTTGGAGATGTGTTTTAACTCGATAATCTTCTTTCCCAGCCGGGAGCTGATGGTTCCAATCTCCAATCTGGGATCGTCAAAAGTCTCCTTCGCCGCCTCAATCTCCTGGAAGCGCTGCACCCTACTCCGGGACTTGGTGGTCCGAGCCGGCGCCGTCCACCGAATCCAGCGAAGCTCTTTCCGGTACAGATTGGCCCGCTTCCGCTCATTGGCCTTGGCCTGTTCTAGCCGCTCTTCCTTGGCCACCAGATAGGATTCGTAGTTTCCCTCGTAGGATACCAGCCGTCCCTTCTCAATTTCGCAGATGTGGTTGGTGACCCGCTCCAGGAAATACCGGTCATGGGTAATCATCAGAACCGATCCCTTGTAGATTTCCAGCTGCTCCTCCAGCCATTCGATGACATCGTTGTCCATGTGGTTGGTAGGCTCATCCAGAATCAGCAGGTTGGTATCCCGGCACATCACCGCCGCCAAAGCCACCCTCTTTCGCTGCCCTCCAGACAGTTCTCCCATGGGCTGATCCAGATCGGACATGTGGAGCTTGGTGAGAAGTGTTTTTACCACATACTCCTCCGCCTCTCCTTGCACATATTCCATGGCCTGTTCCAGCACGGTTTTCTTCTCATCGTATTCCGGATTCTGGGGAAGGTATCCGGTGCGAAGCTCATTGCTCCGAAGAATCTCCCCGCCATCCTCTTCCATGGTGCCGGAGATAATCTGGAGAAGGGTGGACTTTCCGCTGCCGTTCACCCCCACCAGGCCAATCTTGTCGCCTAGATGAATGCTGATATCGATGTCCTCCAGAAGCTGCTTCTCCGAGAAACGTTTCCGTATGTGCTTTGCTGTCAGTAAAACCATGTGTGTCTATGCTCCCATGTCCGTGTATTGTCTGATGAATTCACTCGGCTACATGCCGTAGATGGCTTCAATCTTCGAGAGAAAACCATCGCTGAGATAAGCGTCCAGCTTGATTCTTGTGCTTTCGTTGGTGAGGCCCTTGTCGTTCTGCTGGTACTGCACCCAAGCCATGGAACACCAAGTCAGTCCACGAAGACAAGTAATTACGATAAAGTCCCGAGTGCGTTCCCTGAGACCTATTGTATCATATCTTTCCCCCACCGCCTCAATATATGTGTCCATAAATTTCCGAGTGGTCTCTTCCGAGAAGATCTCATCGGTTTTCCAGAAGGTGGTGGTAGGGGCCAGGAAATGTCCCAGGTCCTGGGCGGGATCGGAGTACAGGGGTTTCTCCCAGTCCACCAGACGGACCCGGCCGGAATCATCCACCAGAAAATTGGTATTGTTCAGCTCCGTGTTCACACAGCAGCTGTAGCCGTGATATTCCGGGGTATCCTGGGTCATGGCCCATCCCGCATCCAACAAGGTCCGAATTCGTTTCTTTACGGAATCCTCTCCCAGAGGAGATTCCTCGTAGGTTCGGAACATCTCCTCACACTCTTCCAGGATGGCAATAATCGGCGCCTTGGGCCGGATCAGGCCGCTGCCTTCGGAAACGGGAACGCTGTGGATGTCTGCCAGGCATCTTGCTGCCTCTTGGATTTCCTCCGGCGCATCATAATGAAGGGCTCTTCCCGGCAATAAGGACATGACCAGTGCACCACGGGTTAACACCGAGTCCCCTTTATACACGTAGCGAAGCACCGGGGTCCTTCCGGAGGTTTCCAGCAGTTCCAGGGCGTTGGCTTCGTATTCGATTTGGTTCGAAAGGTGCATCTGGCTTTCGGAGTTCACCCGAAGCACCAGGAGTTCTGGCCTCACTGGATGACGGAACCGGAAGTTGATATTGTACTCGCCGGTGGCCAGAAGGGTGTACTCTTCGGTCTGTTCTTCCGGTAGTTTTAGCGTATTACGATAATCCGGGCTCCGCGTGAGCGCACGCAAGCCCGGAATCGTATCGATGGTGATCGATTTATTTGACATGTTTTTCTCCGTTATTCAGAAATAACTTGTTTTAGAATGTCCACGGTATCGCAGCAGATCTTCGGACATAGGGTGAACATCAGGTTCTCCTCGTTAATCTTCTTGCCGCCTTCCGGAGTGGAAATATCCGCCCCCAGCAGTTCCTTGCACTGGAATCCGGCTGGATACTTCTCGCCAAAAAGCTCGTTGAAGCGCAGCATCTTCTGGAGCATCTGGCCCTTCTGGGCATCGTCGCCCTCTTCGCTGTGTCCGTACAGAAGCCCGATAATGTTATAGGCTCCCAGCACCGCACCGCAGGTTTCCCCCCGCATCATGCCACCGCCATAGCAGGCGGTGACTTTGCGGAGCTGGGCAGCGGTGAAGCCGGTCGCGCTTTCGAACTGCCCTGCAACAACCTGACCACAGTCGATACCATTCTTGAAACACTCAATTACGTTCTCTGTCGTCATATTCATTCCATCCTCCGATTACTTCTCCAGCTGGAAGGTTACCTGTACTTCGGTGCCAGCCTCCGGCAGAACATCCGTATCCGGCTTTGCCAGAACGTCTCCGCCATCGATGGCGTTGAAGCCATATGCTGCGTTGGACAGGATTCCTGCCCAACAGCTGTTGAGGCACATTACGCAGCCGGAACCGCAATCCTTGTTGTTGTCCAGGTTGCCGGAGAATCGAATGTCACCCTTCAGGTTTCCATTGTCGGACTTTACGGTCTTGGTGAAATCAATCGGATCCTTCTGTCCATCCCAGGTCAGCGTTACTTTGACCTTCTGGCCGTCGGTGAACTCGCCGTCGTCAATCTTCTTGTCGCTGGTGTTCCAAGGCTTTCCGCCCACTTCTTCCAGTGCCTTGTGGATATCCTCCGGAGATGCGTCGGTGTTGAAAATGGCTGCATCTGCGGCCTTTCCGCCCTTCTGCACGATGTAGTGCATCGTGGAATCCTTCTTCAGTCCGCTTTCATTGACGGTGGCCTTGAATGTTACCGTACCCTTGTCCTTGTCGGTAGTGATTTCCGCTTTGCTGGAATCCGCCGAATCATCGGAATTAGAGCTTCCGCAAGCAGACAGGGCAAATACCATTGTGAATGCCAGTACGGCAACCAGTAGCTTCTTCTTCATAATCTTTCCTCCTTGTCAATTATGAATCAAAAATATACATTCTTCTGCCCGGGATTTCCGGACAATTCTATATTGCAGCAAAGACTCCCCCCTTGCGTACAATCATCCTTTCGTGGCAAGGCTCCTATCTCGCCTCGCTCTCATCGCCGCAGCTTTCAATCAGCGCCTGCATCCGGGCAATGCCCTTCTGGAAATCGAACTCCTCTCGAAGCCGTTCCTGATTCTTCATCACGTTGGCCTTCAGCTCATCGTACCGCTCCTCCATCTCCTTCATGCAGTGAACGAACTCTTCCTCGTTCCGGTAGAACAGCACCATGTCGCCGTAGTTCCGCTCAAAGGATTCCGTCCAGTCGCAGACCATGGGAATTCCGGACAAGAGCACTTCCGGGAAGCGGTTGTTCATCATTTCAGTGTCCAGCATATCATCAAAATGATCGTTTAATGAAAATCGAGCATTCCGGTACAATTCCGGCAAATCTTTATATTCGATTCGGCCATGAAGGTGGACGAACATGCTATTCGCATAGAATTCATCCCAGCCTTCCCCCCATACATCCACCTCAATTCCGTTATCGCTGCACCAACGAATGCAGTCGCGAGGGTACTTACGCTGAATAATGTTTCCGATAAAAACACAATTGTACTTCGGTTGTGCGGGAGTGTCGGATGGGTAGAATGAATCCGTGTCCGTCAACATCGGCACAAACTCTACCGGAATATCCGTAATCTGCTGCAGCATCTTTTGATGGGTTTCCGATGTGGTCATCACCAAATCGTACAATGCCAGTTCCTCCGCTGTTATTTTATCCGGGAAACAATTAATCCACATGACGAACTTTGTGTTCTCATCTCGACGATCCGGGTGGAAATATCGGTAGCCATGAATTAATACCACGACGTCCGCATTGATGCTGCAATTCCAATCTTCGTAACAGTCAATAAGAACGTAATAACCCGCTTCTTCGAAATATCGTTTTAAAACGTCGCAGTAGGCATAATCGACACTCTTTGCCCCCCGTCTTTCCAGAGCCGGACATTTGATTACAAGGATTTCTTTTCCTTTCGCCAACCGTTGCACTTCCGCTTTCTTACGTTCCCATATATCTCTTCTTCGAAATTCCGTCTTTAATTCATCTCTCAATCGATTGATTTCTTTGGTGTTTGCTTTCAGGTCATTTCTTAATTGCTCTATTTCTTTGGATTGCTGTTCTTCTATGCTTTTCAAAGAACGCACAGAATTTCGAAGCTGATCCAACCGTATGTTGGACAATCCCGCTCGACTTCGTATTTCTTCAATCTTCTTTCTGAGTCCCACACTTTCCTCATATATATATTTTTCCTGTTTCCACCTCTACCAGATTATGACCCCTTTGTTGGTGCGGCAAGGGTTCTTCTTCATAATCACCATACTGGTCTCTTAGAAATATTTCCGGGCGGTGGACAATCCGAGTTTCCACACCGTCGAACTTCACTCTTCGAGTCGGAAAAATCGTATCCAGCTCCCCACCGCTATATTGAGGCACAAAGCTTGCCACATACTGCAGATTCAGGCATTCTGCCTTATCATTATATTGTTGAACGAATTTATCAAACTTTCGCTGCGTTATTCCCAGCGGTGTGTGACGAAACAGCCATCTTCGCAGATTTCCGAATCGATAATTCGCTTCATCCCTCATTGTCTCCACATCTCCGATAGTCGGATTCGGTTTTGCTCTATTGGCAACATAATTGTGCTTTTTCGCCCGTTTCTCGACCTCTAAACGATGCTTTCTTCGATCCTCCAGTGAATTCGGCACATAATCAAATGGAAAGATATCAATTCCAATTCCCTTGTGGAACTCTCTTCCATTTGACCAGGCTGTTTCATATGCTGTATCTTTTCGTCTTAACTTGATATATAAATACGGCATATTGGGATCGTTTTCCCGTGTCGGAAGAAAGAACTTTTCTTTATCCAAGTATTGATCTGCACATCGTTTGAATCGCTCGTAATCACTTCGCAACATACCACAGTCGATATCATCGTCCCATGGAATAAACCCACCGTATCGCTGATATCCCAGAAGAGATCCCCCGCACAGAAAGTAATCAACATTCATCTTTGTGCACACTCGTTCCATTTCTTCCAGAATTTCCAGTTCCACCGGATGCAGGGCTTCACTTTCTCTCCGGTACTGTTCCATATCAAGGTCTGTCCACGGCGTGACATCAAATGGAATCGGCATCGATTTCTGTCCTAGAAGTGTCTCCTGAAGTGGAAACAGCTGTATCTCGTTGATAATCTTGGTTTTCTTCCCCACTACTCGCTGATAAAAAACACTGTCCGTGTGGTTGTACTTCTGCGCCAACTGATTCAAACGCCCATATGCTTTTTCTGAACTCCGAAAGCCGTACAGCAGCTGCTTTAGTCCAAATTTAATAAACGATTTTCCATTCACCGCCACATATTCTTTTTGTCCACTAATGCGCCTCAAACACCGATTTTTTCTTTCTGTTTTTCGATAAAAAGCGATTCTTGTATCTGCCGCCATCGGAACCTTATCAAATGGGCTCACACGAAGTGAAATCCAATTCTCCAGCTCCACATTTTCTGCCTTAATGACGACTTTCTGCTCAATATAGAAATAAGGAGATCTATGTTTTTTTCGCTTATCCCCAACCGGTGTTGTTCGCACTTGAAAATTCAATTCATCCGCATATTTCTCAGCATTTCGAATAAATCTTTCATAATCCTTTCGAAGCATTCCGACCTCATACACATCATCCCAGCAATAATCCGGCAGTGCATGATAATGCACGCCATATACTAGCAAATCACCAAATGCAAAAAATCGCAGCCCTTCTCGCTGGCAAACGGTCTCCATTACAGATAACAATCCACCGACACTTTCAGTCATCTGTTCGCCTGCAATGGATATATTTAAATTATCTGATACATCATTTCTAAATGATTCCATTCTATCCCTTTCTTCGTCACATCGTCTTCAACACTTCATATATCCGATCTCTTTGATGATTGTCTTTGTGTATGAAGAATCCCTGCATTTTCTCCAAATAACAAGAATCTATTGGCGCATCCATCATTTCAATTAACTGATTTACGGCATCCTCTTCATTCTGAACGAAGGGGCCGAACCCATCCTCCAGTGGCAAATCCAATCTGTAATAGTGATTCATTCCGGACTTAAACAACTCATAATCAGGTACGAAATACAGTATTTTTCGATGCAAGTACACGAAGTCAAAAACAAACGAAGAGAAATCCGTAATGAACATCTCGTAATCTGCAGCATTGATATCATCGGCAATCAGATTCACTCGTCCCGACTTCGAGTAGATGGTATTGCCATATCCCTTAAAGATTGGATGCAATTTAATGTCCAGAGTGTATCCGTGTTCCGAAAGTGCCTTATCAAGTCGATCATCATTTACAAAGCGCATAATAGATTTATAAAAAAACGAATCAGTAAATCGTTTCTCATTGCAAACCCAATCATTCTCTTTCCGGTCTATCAAATACCTTCTCCATGTTGGAGCATATAATATTTTCTTTTCTGGTTTTTGACGTTCATCAATGTAGTCATATCTCGGCATTCCTGCCTCGATCAGATTCTCCCGTTCAAACCCATAGTTATTCACAAGGTTTCCTTCTTCATAATGAGAGGAGATTACCTCCTTATCGATTTTCATTCTGTCCAGAGAGTATTTCCAAGGAATGTGTGCATGCAACACACCATGTTGGAGATACACAATCTTCGGGTAGTCCAGTAGATGAGTATATTTCTTAAAGTCACTCATTTCCATTGGTGAGTAAGTATATACTTCGGCATACGATATGGCAACAACCTCTGCCATCAAAAACAGCATCACATGCTTTCGTGACCCAAATCGCACGATGCGATTCTGAAGATTTGCTGGAAAGTATTTCTTTTTTTTCTTATAGTTATCTTCATCCAAAATATAGAAACGTTCGATTCCATCGTTTCTGTTTACATCGTGTTCGAATTGATAGAATCCATTATCTTTTGTAACGTTTTCACAGTCGCAATACAGCCAAATAGGAGAAGACTTCTTCTTTTTGTTATTCAATCTATATTGCGTTATTGCGGAACCGATATTTTCCCGTGCAATCTGAGGAAACAAACGCCGCCTTCTATTCATCGCACTTGCCGCATCGAGAGTCCTCACGATAAATCCGTTCGCACGGAAACTGTATCGGAGCTCTAATTTACCTCTGATTAAGGAATCATTGCGCCCACGTCGGAATGGCACATGGTTACCGAAATGCATGTCCGTTTCATATTGCTTTCCACCAGCCAAAACTATAAATCTAAATTTGTTCACCGTATTCGCATCTATTTCTACCTCAAAATTGTAGAACTTATTTGTAATTTCATGAGTATGGAATCGACTCATGGAACTGGGCTTTAGTGGGACTGGAATCGTTGAATCGCCTAAGCCGCATAGAACTTCAAGTGATACATCTTCCATCACGTTGGAATACAACGGTTTCAAAACCCCGGAAAGTTTGATTACACTTCCTTCAATGCGACATTTTTCAAGGGTCAAGTGTATCTTCTTTTCCGAAAGGACTACCTTCTCATCACAAAAAACATCAATGCTCTTCGCGCCAAAATGAACACTAAAATTGTCTGATTTCATCTTAAGCCAGTACAAACGATGCTCTTTCTCGACATTGGGATGATGAATAATAATCTCATCGTCACATCGACTTAATAAGTCGATTATTCTATTCCAAGCCTCCTGATACCGCTCCTCATCATAGTGATATGGTAGCAGTTTGTTAGCTACCAACTTCCAACTTAAATCATTTATATATAAAGCTTGAATATAGTATGGAACGTGCTCCAAAAATTCAGAAAACTCATCCTCCCATAATTTCATAGTGCGTTCAAAAAGGTAGTACGAATGCAACATCGTATTTGTAGTGCTATTACTGCTTTGTATATAATAATACTCCGCATTATCACAATACCCAATCTTTTGTTTTTCCTTCAGTGTATCGATATTATATTTCTGATCTTCGTGGTAAAACAAATTTTCAGAAAAAAGCACATTATTCTCAAATTTATTTTTTACACAAGTATTCATCGTCGTATGACATATAAATGAATTTCCCGGTTCGGTCAAGTCATACACACCCTTGGATTTTAACACCTCATATCGAAAATGCAGGTCTTGTTCCTCTCCATCCTTGATTGAAATAATCTTATATGTGACAACGTCAATCTCATCGTAGTGCTGATCGAAGAAATTGCAGACATTCTCAATCGTGTATTTGCTGAAATAATCATCTGGGTCCAAATACATGATGTACTTTCCCGTTGCGTGTTTGATACCGAAATTTCTTGCCTGTGCCGGTCCTCCGTTTTCCTTCATATAACACTTAAAATTGCTGTATTTCTCTGAGTACCGCTTCATTATATCCAACGAATTATCTTCCGAACCATCATCAATCATCAGCACTTCCACCATCTGCGGGGCAATGCTCTGATTCAAAATGGACTGGAAGCAAGTATCTAACCATTCCGCCATATTATATATGGGAATGATTAATGACACTCTATATTCATAGTTATCGGTGTTTCCCATTTCTCTCTGTCGATTTGTTCCGTTCATTGCACTCCATGTTATCCATATATCGCTACTACTCGGTTCTTTATAATTAAGTACCACAACCTACGATACATATTTTTCATACATAGCCAATTATACACTATAAGTTTTCTTATCTTATCTTTTTCATGAACGTATAGTTTTTTTCAATAATTCACTATATCACTGCATCCTATAACGAATCTCTTTCTTTTCTTGCTTATAACTCAAGAGAATTTTCATTCAGCAAGAACTCATACAATCCGAGATGAAGGATTCCGTCCTCGTCTGTCCAAGGCTTCATTGATGTTTTTGTGACAATAATTTTTTTAAAGAAATCCCTTGTGCTTTTCAAAGGTCTGAGTTCAGTTTCGAGTTTTGACTGTTCTGAAACGCTCAGTGCGGATTGTATATAATATTTTTTTAGTCCTCTGTTTACTACAAAATCAATCTCACACTGTTTTTTAGTTCTTTTGCCCGCATTGGTTTCCATAATCTCTACAACTCCGACATCAACTGAATATTCGCGACACAAAAGCTCATTATAAATAATATTCTCCATTATGTGCGTTTCTTCCTGCTGTCTGAAATTAAGTCTTGCGTTGCGGAGTCCGATATCCGTGCAATAATACTTTGATGGATACTCAAAATATCGCTTGCCTTTAACATCATATCGTTTTGCGTTACTGAACAAGAACGATTCAACAAGATAATTTAAATAATTTGAAACAGTCGTACTTGAGACCTTTATGTTTTTTACCGTCCGCAAAGTATTTGAAATTTTGTTTGCATTGGTAAGTGAACCGACAGAAGAGCACAGGTCATCCGTCAATTCGCTAAGTACGTCCGGTAATTCTATATCATAACGCTCTGCAATATCTTTGAAATATACTTCTGTAAAAAGAGCTTGTAAGTAGTTTACCTTCTCTGCATCGCTATTTTTTGTTAAAACAAGTGGCATTCCACCGTATAAAGCATACTCTTCATATGCATCGGATTTATCTCCACCCACAAATGAATAATACTCTTTGAACGAGATCGGATAAATCTTAACCTCATCGCCTCTTCCTCGAAAAGCTGTCAACACATCTTTTGTAAGCATTTTTGAGTTGCTACCTGTTACATAAATATCGACATTGCGAAGTCTCATAAGACCATTGAGCACATTATAGAGCTTGATGGTCTCAGGATTTTTAAGTTCGTCATTTGTGATGGCATATTGCACCTCATCAATAAGAATATAATACATATCCGAATTAACAATTTTTCCACGAATGTATTTTGACAATTCATCCGGATTACGGTACTTCACAAAGAGATCATCATCCAAAGCAATCGAAATAATTTGTTTTTCATCTATTCCATTTTCTATTAAGTAATCATGGAATAGATTGAAAAGCAGGAAACTCTTTCCACACCTTCTTATTCCTGTAATAACTTTAATAAGTCCGTTTTCCATTTTGCCAATAATTCTATTAAGATATACATCACGTCTAATAACATTCTGCATTATAGCTCTCCTGTCACTTAAAACTTACGGGTATTTTACCCTAACTTCTAAGTGGAGCATACCATACTTTTGGGGATCAAGCAAGTACGCACTGGAAACTTAGGTGCATTTTCCCCTAACTTCTCAGTATAAAAAACGCGGAGTTCACACCCC
>JBNMGJ010000206.1:0-3254 GCA_050872185.1 Mogibacterium sp. | reverse complement strand
TTCGTGAACCCAAGGGCCCGGCCGGCCCCGCGTCCGGCGTCGGTTCACGAATCTCTAAGGAAACCCCAGCATCTTTCGTGAACCAAGGGCCCCGGCCGGCCCCGCGTCCGGCATCGGTTCACGAATCTCTGAGGAAAATCGTACGTCCTTCGTGAACCTAAGGGGCCCGGCCGGCCTCGCATCCGGCATCGGTTCACGAATCCCCGAGGAAAACCTGGCGTCCTTCGTGAACCCAAGGCCCCGGCCGGTACCCGTAGCCAAGCGAAGCTCCTTTTACAAAATAAAATATTGCAAAATGCAAAATGCATATTGCAATCCAACCCACTCCGTTATATAATCAACCTATCACACAGATACGATTACACAGATACGATGGTATTGAAAGGAGAATCGAATGAGCGAGATTAAATGGCCTTATGCCAACGAGTTCGGTCAGGAAGAGCACGTGGAAGCAGATGTGCTGGTACTGGGCGGAGGAATTGCAGGCTGCTTTGCGGCACTTTCCGCGGCAAGAAGAGGAGAGAAGGTTGTGGTTGTGGAGAAGGGGGCCACAATTCGAAGTGGTTCCGCCGGAACGGGCTTCGACCACTGGGAATCCGCGTGTACCAACCCGTGTTCCCAGGTAACCTCTAAGGAAATCGCTGAGGCGTACGTAGATGAGCAGGATCATCTGTCCAACGGAATTGCCCACTACATTTGCTGTGAAGAGGGATGGGACCGCCTGCTGGATTTGGAAGAAATCGGCGGAAAGATTCGAGATACTGAAGATGAATTCAAGGGCGCCGATTTCCGAGATGACGAGACCAAGCTGATGTTCGCCTATGACTATAAGAACAAATTCAGCCTGAGAGTCTGGGGTAAGACTTTTAAGCCGGCACTTCTCAAGGAACTGAAGAGACTGGGCGTGAAGATTTATGACTACACCGAAGCCACTGCACTTCTGACTGCAGAGGTAGAGGGCAAGAAGAGAGGTGTGGGCGCCATCGGAATGGATACTCACACGGGTAAAATCAAGATTTTCCATTCCAAGTCCACGATTCTAACCATGTCCCGCCCGGCACGAATCTGGCTGTTCAACGCAGATCTTCCGGGACTGTGCGAGTTCAGACCGTTCAACTCTATCGGATCTGGTCACGCAATGGGTTACAGAGCCGGCATGGAGTTCACCATGATGGAGAAGAGCGTTCGCGCCGAGTTCTCCGCAGCAGGCTCCAGCTTCCCGCCGTACAGTGCAGGTAACAACCACAACACATGGTACGCGTGCACAATGGTAGACTCCCGTGGTGTGGAGATTCCATACCTGGATCGTGATGGCAACGAGCTGAAGACGGTAAAAGAAAGATACATGCCAGTTGAGGGACAGAAGTTCTTACTCAAGGGTGGCGTTATCGACGAACCGAAGTACGAGTACAGAGGACCGGAAACCGTACCATTCGATGAACTGATGAAGAGAGGGTACAAGCTTCCGTTCTACGCAGATATGTCCAGAATGCCGAAGATGGAAAGAGATGTCATCTGGGGCATGATGATTGGAAACGAAGGAAAGACCGCGATTCCGGTACTGGATTACTACAACAAGAGAGGATTCGACCCGGCAAAGAAGGCCATGCAGGTATATGGCACGGGCTGGACTTCCGCATCCTTCAGCGATGATGAGCGTCAGCTCTTCGGCGCACCGGGCGGAATCATGCACGACTGGGATCTGAAGACCAACATTGACGGAATCTACGCTGCCGGTGACCAGCTCTTTGGCTCCGACTGCGCAGGCTTTGACGCAGCTACCGGTTACTATGCGGGACGTAAAGCTTCCAAGTACGCAGACGAAATCGAGCTGACACCATACGACAGAAAACAGGTGGACGACGAAATCGAAAGACTGTACGCACCGATGTACGTAGAGGAAGGATACTCCTGGAAGGAATTGAACTGGGCCATCGCCAAGTGCATGAGAAACTACTGCGGCGCCATCAAGAACGAGGCACTGCTGGTACAGGGTCTGGATCTTCTGAACAGCTACAAGAAGGACATCGTTCCGAAGCTGTCCTGCCACAACACCCACGAGCTGGTTCGTACCCACGAAGTTCTGGACATCCTGCAGGTTGCCGAGATAATTCTGGAAGCTTGCCGCATGAGAAAATCCAGCTCCAAGACACTGTGCTTCACAAGAAGCGATTATCCGGAAATGGATCCAGCAGAAGACCATCACTTCATTACTATCCGTCAGGAGAACGGCGTGCCGGTAAGAGGCGACGTGGAGCTTGACTACTTCGGTGATCTCAAGACCGAATACGAGAAACACAACCAGGATTACATCAACGGAGGTAAGAAGTAATGAAGAAGATGAACGAAATCAAGGTCAGCGTTGTACCATGCAGCGCCAACCCGATTATATTTGACGAAACCAAATGCATCGGATGCAACACCTGCGCCAGAACTTGCCACTGTGACGTCCTTCTCCCGAGCACGGAGAAGGGAGTACACCCAATCGTGGCATGGCCAGGCGAGTGCTGGTACTGCGGAGCCTGCGTTCTGCAGTGTCCAGTAGAAGGGGCCATCCGTCTGGAGCATCCGCTGATGAACAGAACCAAGTTCGTGGATGCCATCCCGGAACCGAAGGACGCGAAGTAATACGCAGGCACAACTGAATTAAAGAAAGAACAAGAGGAACTTGTCATGAGCGACAACAAGAAGAAAATTGGACTCCTTGCCTGTATCGCTACAGGCATCAGCGCAATCATCGGATCCGGAATTTTCGGATCCCTGCCGGCGGAGATTAACGAAATCGGCGACGCCGTAGTTATTGCATTCATCCTTGCAACCATATATAAGTTGGCAGCAAGTTTTCCGGCCGTGTATTCATCCTCTATCATCCCTGCATCAGGAAGCTTCTTCCTGATGCCACAAAGCTGATCCACCCAACGGTGGGGCTATACATGGCCGTTCAGAACTTGCTTCAGCCGGTTCTGATTTCCGTATTTGCCGTGCTGTTCTCCGACTACTTCTGCTCGATATTCACCGGGCTGAGAGGTCATGAAACCGCCGTATCCGTGGCAATTCTCATTATCTACGGAATTATGGCATACATGGGAACCTATCTGTTCGCCTCCATCAACTCCCTCATCGTCGTGGTGATGATGATTGCAGTAGCCATCTACATCGTAGTGGGAATTCCCCATATCGATGCATCGAGACTGTCTCTGGCAGCGGCTTTCGGAAGTGGGGTAAAAGTAAGTTCCATCGGCGCAGCCGTGTCC
>JBNMGJ010000243.1:0-2392 GCA_050872185.1 Mogibacterium sp. | reverse complement strand
GGTTAACGAAAATCAGTAAGAACCAAGGCGAACTTCGTTAATCGAAAGGGCTCGGCCGGCCCTATGGCGGCCGCAGGTTAACGAAAATCAGTAAGAACCAAGGTGAACTTCGTTAATCGAAAGGGCCCGGCCGGCCCTGTGAAGCTGTATGATAACGAAAATCCCCGAGAAAAAAGTGAAGAGCCGAAAAACAGACGTACGGAAAATTCTGGACTGATTCGGGTGAGAATAGAAGTGGTGGGAATGGAGGAATTAATGTGTTTTTTGGTGGATTTTGTTGAAAAGTGGGGGGAAGTGGTTTAAAATGGAGCATATATGAAAATTAACTTCGAGAACTATGCAATTTTGTAGAAAGGCAGACCATGTTCACTGGAACATATGAGAATTCTATCGACAGCAAGAATAGAATGATTGTTCCGTCAAAGTACCGGAACCAGCTGGGCGGCAAATGTATGCTTGCCCGTGGTTTTGATACCTGTCTTTACATCTACACCATGGAGGACTGGGAAGAATTGGTGCTGAAGATGAAGAAACTTCGGCAGACGGATCGAGACATGCGAAAGTTCATTCGAGAGTTCTTCTCCAATGCCAGCGAATGTCAGCTGGATTCCCAGGGAAGAATCCTGATTCCACAGAATCTGAAGAGCTATGCGGGAATCACCAAGGATCTGATTACTCTAGGTGCCATGGATAAGATCGAAGTGTGGAGCAAAGAAGTGTACAACGACTCCGAGAATGAGAACATGTTCGATGACGAGGAGTTCATTGCAAAGCTAGAAGAGTATGATATTTAGAGGTGGCTATGACATTCAGACATGTACCGGTACTATACGACGAAGTAATGGAATCCTTGAACATCCGTCCCGACGGATTGTATGTGGATGGAACCACTGGCGGTGGAGGTCACTCCTCGGGCATTTGCGAAAGACTATCCGAAGAGGGAACTCTTGTGGCGGTGGATCGGGATACGGCGGCACTGGAAGCATCCAGTAAGCGGCTGGAATCCTACCCTTGTAAAAAAATATTTCTCCATACGAACTATTCCGACGTGGAAGGCATTCTGGAGGCGGCAGGAAGACCGGTGGACGGAATTCTTCTGGACCTGGGTGTGTCCTCCTTTCAGTTGGATACGGCAGAGCGAGGATTTTCCTATATGCACGATGCGCCGATGGACATGCGCATGAACGAGGAGGATACTTTTACCGCATATAACGTGGTAAATGAATACGAAGAAGATGAACTCAAGCGAATTATCAAGGAATACGGAGAAGAAAGGTGGGCTTCCCGAATTGCCCAGTTCATTGTGCGAAGGAGAGAAGAGCAACCGATTCAGACCACAGGGGAACTGGTGGAAGTGATTAAGGCAGCCATCCCTGCTTCGGCTAGAAGAAACGGTCCCCACCCGGCAAAGCGTACATTCCAGGCCATCCGGATTGAGGTGAACGGAGAACTGGAACACTTAAAGCATGCAGTGGATACACTTCCGGATATTCTGGCACCAGGGGGGAGATTGGCGATTATCACCTTCCATTCTCTGGAGGATCGGATGGTAAAGGAATCCTTTAACGCGAGACTGAATCCATGTACTTGTCCACCGGAATTTCCGGTGTGTGTATGTGGAAAGAAGCCGGATGTACGGAAGGTGACGCGGAAACCGATTGCGCCTTCCGAGGAAGAGCTAGAGCGAAACCCGAGGGCCAGAAGTGCAAAGCTTCGGGTGATTGAGAAGATATAGAGAAGGAGGAGACAATGGCAACAGCAGTACGTGCGCAGGAAGGAACAGTTCGAAAGCGGAAGTCCGGAACATCCATGCAGGCGGCAGCGGCACAGTACAAACTGGCGATGAAGTACATACTTCTTGCTGCACTTCTGATGCTGGGTGGAGTTTTCATGTCGGCTTATTCTGCCAACCTTCAGCAGAAAAATAATGCGCTGAAGGCCCAGAACGAAATCGTGCAGGCGGAGATTGACTCTCTGAACGAGCAGATCAACGATGCCAGCAGCATTGAGAAGGTGGAGAAAATCGCCACAGAGAAGTACGGAATGGTTCAACCGGATGAGAGCAACTATATTCGGTTGAAGAACAAGAAGAGTACTTCTGGAGATTTGGCGGACACTATCAAAAAAGAAGCGTATAATTAGAAGCGGAAACACGCGAATGTTGTATAATATAAGTTGGAATCTGACAGACTGACGAAAACCAGCAGGTAAGGATGGGAATGAAAAGAAAAAGCCGAAAGCAGAAGAGACTCATACGGAAGAAAAGAATACGGGAAGCTGTATCCAGACGACCGGATGTTGCACCGGAGAACCAGCGACGTCTTCGCTGGGGTTTCTTCGCGGTGATTCTGATGTTCGGGATTCTAACATTTCGGGTGGCATACTGGCAGAT
>JBNMGJ010000004.1:0-28044 GCA_050872185.1 Mogibacterium sp. | reverse complement strand
GTCGTGAAGGGCCTCACTAAGCTTAATCAGGGTTCGATACTGTCCGTTCTCAATCTGGTCGTTGATATCCGCCTGATATCGCACTCCCAGCAGTTCATTCCAACCTCGCTGCTCCCGCAAAGCATTGTAGATTCGATACTCGTCCACATAAGGTGGAATCTCCGAGGGATTGTCCTGCGCCGGGTGTCTCAAAAGAATCCCATCCCGGTATTTCAGCAATTCAAACTTCTTGATGTACCCCGTGGACGGTACCATGTAGTTATAGAAAAAGTCCCGGTACCCATCCAAGGTATACATCCGCACCGTTTCGTCCATAGCGCCATGGGTCAGATTCCGGTATTTCTCCGTCAAACCCGATTCTTTCAAAATGTTCAAGGCGTCGTCTCTAGACACCATTGCGCCTTCAATCCGGTGATTCTCCTCCACCAGTCTCTTCATGTAAAAATACGTTCGTGCCACATCGTCTTCCGACATGTCCACCGGTGTTAATTCACCAGCCTCTTCCAGGCTCATCACCTGAAGGAATATGCCATCGTTCAAGGACGTCAATACTTCTACATGAACGTTTCCAAGGATTTCCCGTACTGCCCGAATGAAAATCAGAATCAAACTATTCTGGTAAATCAAATACGCCTGCTTGTTCCGGATGTCCAGAAGCTGAATCGAACATGTTTTTACAATTTCTGCATCCAAAGGCTGCACTACATGGTCCACCATGGCGGCAACCACTGGATAAGGGGTGTTCTCTGGATTCCTGCGATATATCTCTTCTACAGTTACGCCGGATTCTGTTTGAAGCTCCTGGTAGGGAAATTCTTTTCCCGGCGAAAATTCTATCTGCATGTTGTCTCTCCCTTACTAAAGCATGTGGGTTCATTATACCACGAACCCGGCAGTCTTCGGGGTGTTTTCGTGAGTTTTGGCACACAAAAAGCACTGCGAATGGTTCGCAGTGCTTTCTTGCTGTTACGTGTCGCTCTACTCTTGTAATTGAATTACTCGAGAATCTCAGTTACAACGCCGGAACCTACGGTTCTGCCGCCTTCTCTGATAGCGAATCTCAGACCTTCCTCGATAGCGATCGGTGTGATCAGGGAGATGTTCATTACAACGTTATCTCCCGGCATGCACATCTCAGTGCCTTCTGGCAGCTGCAGATCACCTGTTACGTCTGTTGTTCTGAAATAGAACTGAGGTCTATATCCGTTGAAGAACGGGGTATGTCTACCACCTTCTTCTTTCTTCAGTACGTATACCTGACCCTTGAACTTTGTGTGAGGGTGGATTGTACCTGGCTTTGCCAGTACCTGTCCTCTTTCGATCTCGTCTCTCTGTACACCTCTCAGAAGAGCTCCGATGTTGTCTCCAGTCTCTGCTTCGTCCAGAGTCTTCTTGAACATCTCAACGCCGGTTACAACAACCTTTCTCTTCTCGTCAGTCAGACCTACGATTTCTACTTCGTCTCCAACCTTCAGCATACCTCTCTCTACTCTTCCGGTAGCTACGGTACCACGTCCTGTGATGGAGAATACGTCCTCTACAGGCATGATGAACGGCTGGTCATTTGCTCTCTGTGGTTCTGGGATGTAAGAATCTACAGCTTCCATCAGCTCGCAGATCTTGTCTCCCCACTCGCTGCTTGGATCTTCCAGAGCCTTCAGTGCGGAACCTCTGATAATCGGTGTATCGTCGCCAGGGAACTCATACTCGTCCAGAAGTTCTCTTACTTCCATCTCTACCAGGTCCAGGAGCTCCTCGTCATCTACCATATCGCACTTGTTCAGGAATACGATGATGTAAGGTACGCCTACCTGTCTGGACAGAAGGATGTGCTCTCTTGTCTGAGGCATCGGACCATCAGTTGCTGCTACTACCAGGATAGCGCCATCCATCTGTGCAGCTCCGGTGATCATGTTCTTTACGTAGTCGGCGTGTCCTGGGCAGTCTACGTGTGCGTAGTGTCTGTTCGGTGTCTCGTACTCTACGTGTGCGGAAGAAATCGTGATTCCTCTTGCCTTTTCTTCCGGTGCCTTATCGATTTCGTCGAATGCTACGTCAGCGCCAAGGCCATATCTTGCGTGCAGTGTCTTTGTGATTGCTGCAGTCAGAGTGGTCTTACCATGGTCTACGTGGCCAATTGTACCGATATTAATATGCGGTTTGGTTCTCTCATATTTCTGCTTAGCCATATCTTTCCTCCTAATATGGTAAAAAATAATTTATACTACTTGGTTACCTTTTCTACCAGGCTCTCTGGGAGCTTGTCGAAATGGTCGAACTGCATTACGTAAGTTCCTCTTCCCTGAGTCTTGGAACGCAGGTCGGTTGCATAACCGAACATCTCGGACAGCGGAACAAATCCACGTACGATTGCTGCTCCGCCTCTCATGTCGGAACCTTCGATTCTTCCTCTTCTGGAGCTGATATCACCGATGATATCACCCATGTTGTTCTCTGGAACAGTAACCTCTACCTTGAAGATTGGCTCCAGCAGAACTGCGCCAGCCTTCTTGCAGGCATCCTTGAATCCCATGTTAGCGGCAATCTTGAACGCCATCTCGGAAGAGTCGACTTCGTGATAAGAACCGTCGTACAGTTCAATACCGATATCAACCATCTGGTATCCAGCGATTGGACCGGTCTGCATGGATTCAACGAATCCTTCCTCAATCTTAGGGATGTATTCCTTCGGAATTGCACCACCCACGATGGAGTTCTTGAATTCGAATCCGGATCCAGCTTCTCTTGGATACATTCTGAAGCGAACGTGTCCGTACTGACCGGAACCACCTGTCTGCTTCTTGTGCTTGTAGTCTTCGTCCACTTCCTTGGTAATGGTCTCTTTGTAGGAAACCTGTGGCTTACCTACGTTTGCCTCTACCTTGAACTCACGAAGCAGTCTATCTACGATGATCTCCAGGTGGAGCTCACCCATACCAGCGATGATTGTCTGACCGGTATCTGTATTGGTGTAGGTCTTGAATGTAGGGTCTTCCTCAGCAAGCTTTGCCAGCGCAATACCCATCTTTTCCTGACCTGCCTTTGTCTTTGGCTCGATTGCGATCTCGATTACTGGATCTGGGAATTCCATGGATTCCAGAATAATCGGGTGATCTTCATCACACAGTGTGTCACCAGTTGTGGTCTGCTTCAGACCAACTGCTGCAGCCAGGTCGCCGGCATATACCATCTCGATTTCCTGTCTGTGGTTAGCGTGCATCTGCATGATACGACCAATTCTCTCTCTCTTGCCCTTGGTTGCGTTATATACGTAGGAACCTGCTTTGAGTGTTCCAGAATATACACGGAAGAATGCCAGCTTACCAACGAATGGGTCAGCTACAATCTTGAATGCAAGTGCGGAGAACGGAGCCTTGTCGCTCGGATGTCTTACATCCTCTTCTCCTGTATCAGGGTCAACACCCTTGATGGACGGGATATCCAGTGGGGATGGCATGTAATCTACAATACCGTCCAGCATCATCTGAACTCCCTTGTTCTTGTAAGCAGATCCGCAGAACATTGGGAACATGGTTCCCTTCAGTGTTTCCTTACGGATTGTTGTCTTAATCTCTTCGATTGTGATTTCTTCGCCCTCAAGATACTTCATCATGAGTTCTTCATCACATTCTGCAACGGACTCAACCAGCTTGTCGTGCCAAGCCTGAGCTTCGTCCATCATATCCTCTGGGATATCTACGATATCAAACTCGGTTCCAAGAACGTCCTTATCATATACCTCTGCCTTCATGTTGATCAGGTCGATGATACCAACGAACTGGTTCTCTGCGCCGATTGGCATCTGAACCGGAACGGCATTCGCTCTCAATCTATCATGAATTGTGTCAAGAACATGGAAGAAATCCGCACCCAGAACGTCCATCTTATTAACGAAAATCATTCTTGGTACGTTATACTTCTCTGCCTGTCTCCAGACTGTTTCTGACTGAGGCTCTACACCCTCTTTTGCACTGAGTACCATTACCGCACCATCCAGTACACGCAGAGATCTTTCTACCTCAACGGTGAAGTCCACGTGTCCTGGGGTGTCGATGATATTGATACGAGTGTCTTTCCACTGAGCTGTAGTAGCCGCAGAGGTGATGGTAATACCACGTTCCTGCTCCTGTGCCATGTAGTCCATGGTCGCAGCACCGTCGTGTGTCTCACCGATCTTGTGAGTCTTTCCTGTGTAAAAGAGAATACGTTCGGTGGTAGTGGTCTTACCGGCATCGATATGAGCCATGATACCAACGTTTCTTGTTTTCTCCAAAGAAAATTCTCTTGGCATACTATCTCCTCTCTACTATACTCGTTTCTTCTTATTGATTTCAGATTACCATCTGAAGTGTGCAAACGCCTTGTTTGCTTCAGCCATCTTATGCGTATCTTCCTTCTTCTTTACAGACGCACCTGTATTGTTGGACGCATCGATCAGCTCTTTCGCAAGTCTCTCAGCCATTGTCTTCTCGCCTCTGTTTCTGGTGTACAGTGTCAGCCAACGCAGAGCCAGAGTCTGACGTCTTTCTGGTCTTACTTCGATTGGAACCTGGTAGTTCGCACCACCGATTCTTCTTGCTTTAACTTCCAGTTTCGGCATGATGTTGTTCATTGCCTCTTCAAATACTTCCAGTGGTTCTTTACCAGTGGTTTCCTGAATCTGGTCAAAGGCATCATATACGATGCTCTGAGCAACGCCCTTCTTGCCGTCCAGCATGATGCTGTTAACAAGCTTTGCAACTACGACGCTGCCGTATACTGGATCTGGAAGTACTTCTCTCTTTGGTGTGTTACCTTTTCTTGGCACTTCTCTTCCCTCCTTGTTACCACGGGGTACTCGACCGAGCTTCTAACGCCGGCCGTGGCGCCTTAATATACTTAAATATTAAGACAATATCCCGAATCAACTACTTCTTCTTAGGTCTCTTTGCTCCGTACTTGGAACGCGCCTGACCACGGTCAGCAACGCCAGCTGTATCCAGTGTACCTCTTACGATGTGATATCTTACACCTGGGAGGTCCTTAACTCTTCCGCCTCTGATCAGAACAACAGAGTGCTCCTGCAGATTGTGGCCGATACCTGGAATGTAGGCAGTAACTTCGATTCCGTTAGTCAAACGAACTCTTGCAACTTTTCTCAGAGCTGAATTTGGCTTCTTAGGAGTTACAGTCTTAACCGCTACGCATACGCCTCTCTTCTGTGGCGAATTCACGTTAGTAAGACTCTTCTTCAGTGTGTTCATGTTCTTACCAAGCGCTGGTGCGTTAGACTTCTTTACCGAGCTGGTTCTACCCTGACGAACTAATTGGTTAATAGTAGGCATTATTGTCTCCTTTCCTCTAGAATTTCTTGGGTCACCGCAATTTGCGACGACATTTATCGTAAATCAAACTGAAAAGACCTGGTGCGCCAGGTCTTTTCAGTGATAACGAACATGAATGATTATATCAGTAGTCCTGGCTTTTTGTCAATGCTAAAATTATTAATTTGCAAGACTAGTCAGTTCTTCGTTCAATCCTTCCATTACGTTTGTGGAATTTTCATCATCTTCGATGCTACTTTCCATCAACGGCTGGTTCTCACCGTAATCTACCTCAATGTTACGATACTGCTTCATACCAGTACCTGCCGGAATCAGCTTTCCGATCATAACGTTTTCCTTGAGGCCAATCAGATGGTCGGTCTTTCCCTTTACGGCTGCATCGGTCAGGACACGAGTGGTCTCCTGGAAAGATGCGGCGGACAGGAAGGAGTTGGTTGCCAGTGCAGCCTTGGTGATACCCAGAAGCTGACGTGTTGCCATTGCCGGTTCTCCGCCGTTCGCTTCTGCAGCTTCGTTGGCCTTCTCCAGTTCGAAGCGGCTGTACATTCCGCCTGGAAGCAGGTCGGTATCTCCCGCCTTATCGATCTTGTACTTGGACAGCATCTGGCTAACGATTACTTCGATGTGCTTATCGTTAATATCTACACCCTGCTGTCTGTATACTCTCTGTACTTCAGACAAGAGGTATTCATATACTCCGGACACACCCAGGATTCGCATGATATCCTTCGGATCCAGCGGTCCCTTAGTAAGCTGATGTCCAGCATGTACTTCATCACCGACGCTGACTACAATTCGAGCACCATACGGAATTACGTACTCACGGTTTCCACCCTCCTCGCGAACGATGAGGTCGGTCTTGTTATCCTCACGGATGGAGATGCTCTCCACAACACCATCTGCCTCGCAGATTTCTGCAAGACCCTTTGGCTTTCTTGCTTCGAACAGCTCCTCGACTCTCGGAAGACCCTGAGTGATATCGCTTCCGGCTACACCACCGGTATGGAATGTTCTCATGGTCAGCTGAGTACCCGGCTCACCGATGGACTGCGCTGCAATGATTCCAACCGCTTCACCTGGAAGAACCTGTCTTCCGGTTGCCAGGTTTCTGCCGTAGCACTTCACGCAGACACCTCGTTCTGCTCGGCAGGTCATAACGGAACGGATTTTTACCTTCTCAATTCCGATTTCCTCGATATGCTCTGCCATTGCATCGGTAATTTCCTCGTTAGCTGCAACCAGTACCTCGCCTGTTGTCGGATCGGTTACATCTTCTGCAGCAAAACGTCCTGCAATTCTCTGGTTCAGTGGCTCGATGGTGTCCTTGCCATCCTTGAATGCCATAACCTCTACGCCTTCGGTGGATCCGCAATCCCAATCGTTAACGATAACGCTATGGGAAATATCTACCAGACGTCTAGTCAGGTATCCGGAATCGGCTGTTCTCAGCGCGGTATCGGTCAGACCCTTACGAGCACCGTTGGAAGAAATGAAGTATTCCAGGATGGACAGGCCTTCACGGAAGTTCGACTTGATTGGAATCTCTACCGTGTGTCCAGCCGCGTTGGCCATCAGACCACGCATACCGCCGACCTGACTGATCTGGCTCTTATTACCTCTGGCTCCGGAATTCGCCATGATGAACAGGTTGTTCATGGAACCCAGAGAATCCATCAGTGCATCCGCAACTTTACCGGTGGCTTCTCTCCATACGCCGATTACACGATCGTATCTTTCTTTATCCGACATCAGACCACGTCTGTAGTAGGTTTCGAACTTGTCGACATCCTGCTCCGCCGATGCGACGATTTCTGCCTTCTCTTCCGGAATCTCCATGTCGGAGATGGAAATGGTTACAGCACCGATGGTCGAATAGTGGTATCCAATGCTCTTTACGTAATCCAACATAAGAACGGTTTCGGTATTGCCGTGCTTCTTAAAGCACTTGTCGATGATAACACCCAGCTGCTTCTTTCCACACAGGAAATCAACTTCCAGTGAATACGGATCTTTCTCTCTATCGACAAATCCCATGTCCTGTGGCAATCCCTGGTTGAAGATGAAACGGCCAACGGTGGATTCTACCAGTTTACCCTCATCTTCCGGATATGCTTTCATGCGAACCTTTACTTTTGCATGAATTCCTACAACATGGTTGCGATATGCCATCATCATCTCATCGATATCCGCGAAGCACTTTCCGTCACCCTTCTCGTTATCCAGATTTCTTTCCTCAGAACCTGGATGGGTCAGATAATAACTTCCCAGAATCATATCCTGGGTCGGAATTGTAATCGGAGAGCCATCTTTCGGCGCCAGAATGTTGTTAACGGACAGCATCAGGAATCTTGCCTCTGCCTGTGCTTCCACGGAAAGCGGTACGTGTACCGCCATCTGGTCTCCATCGAAGTCTGCGTTAAATGCGGTGCACACCAGTGGATGCAGCTTAATGGCCTTACCTTCCACCAGCACCGGCTCAAACGCCTGAATTCCCAGTCTATGCAGTGTCGGGGCACGGTTCAGCAGAACCGGATGATCCTTGATGACATAGTCGAGAACGTCCCATACACGGGTATCCATCTTCTCAACCATGGTCTTTGCCTGCTTGATGTTGTTGGCAATTTCTCTCTTCGTCAGCTCACGCATGATGAACGGTTTGAAAAGTTCCAGTGCCATGGTCTTCGGAAGACCACACTGATAGAATTTCAGTCCAGGGCCAACGACGATTACAGAACGGCCAGAGTAGTCTACACGCTTACCCAGCAGATTCTGACGGAAACGTCCCTGCTTACCCTTCAACATGTCGGACAGAGATTTCAGTGCTCTTCCGCCTACGCCAGATACCGGACGACCTCTTCTGCCGTTATCGATTAGAGAGTCTACAGATTCCTGCAGCATTCTCTTCTCGTTCCGGATGATGATATCCGGAGCACCCAGCTCCAGAAGTTTCTTCAGTCGGTTATTACGGTTAATAACACGACGGTACAAGTCATTCAAATCGGAAGTTGCGAAACGTCCACCTTCCAACTGAACCATTGGACGAAGATCCGGTGGAATTACCGGTACTACATCCAGAATCATCCACTCCGGTCTGTTTCCAGACTGTTTGAATGCCTCGATAACTTCCAGTCTCTTAACCAGACGAACTCTCTTCTGTCCAGATGCCTTTGCCAGCTGCTCTCTCAGTTCCTCTGCCAGCTCATCCACGTCGATATCCATCAGTAGCTGTTTGATTGCTTCTGCACCCATGGCTGCCTTGAAATTCTTACCGTAGATTTCTCTTGCTTCGTTGTACTGGCTTTCCTCGATAATCTGTTTGTACTCGAATGGAGTATCTCCCGGATCCGTTACAATGAAGGATGCAAAGTACAGAACTCGCTCCAGATTCTTCGGGCTAATGTCCAGAACCAGACCGATTCTGGACGGAATGCCCTTGAAATACCAGATATGGGATACTGGCGCAACCAGCTCGATATGACCCATTCTCTCTCTACGAACCTTGGACTTCGTAACCTCAACACCGCAGTTCGGACAGATCTGACCTTTGAAGCGGATTTTGTTGTACTTTCCGCAGCTACAAGTCCAGTCCTTGGTCGGTCCGAAGATTTTCTCACAGAACAGACCGTCTCTTTCCGGCTTCAGTGTTCTGTAGTTAATTGTCTCCGGCTTAGTAACCTCACCGTGAGACCATTCTCTCATCTTTTCTGTGGATGCCAGTTTGATCTGCAGGGATTCAAAATTTCTAAGCTCGTAATTATTCTCGTTATTCATACTTCCTCCCTTACTTCTTACATTTCAAATCCAGCATCTGAAGATCCGCCGATAATGCCGTCCAAATCTTCTGGAATTCCTCCAAAGTCGTCGTCATCATCTTCGAAATCGTCGTCAATATCTGCATCGATATTGGCTGCCGCCTTCTCCTCGAATTCGGAAACCAGTGCATCATCATCGTCATCGAAGTCCATGGACTCATCGTAATCATCCGCGTCTTCATCTACATGATTTGCTTTCTCTTTCCGACGTTCTTTCTCCAGCGCTCTTTCTTTCTGCTTTTCGGTATCCTTGTCTGCCTGCTTCAGCATGCTGTCTACCGTAGCCGGATCATCATACTCTGAAGTATTCTTCAGCTTGATTTCCTGGTTATCTCCGGACATAACACGTACATCCAAGGACAGTGCCTGCAGTTCCTTAATTAATACCTTGAAGGATTCTGGGATTCCTGGTTCTGGAATGTTCTGACCCTTAACAATCGCTTCATATGTCTTAACACGACCGATGATATCGTCGGACTTAACCGTCAGAATCTCCTGCAGTGTATACGCAGCACCATAAGCTTCCAACGCCCATACTTCCATTTCTCCGAAACGCTGTCCACCGAACTGAGCTTTACCACCCAGAGGCTGCTGCGTTACCAGGGAGTACGGTCCGGTACTTCTTGCGTGAATCTTATCATCTACCAAATGGTGCAGTTTCAGCATATACATGTACCCAACGGTGACATCGTGGTCAAAGTACTCACCGGTACGTCCATCACGAAGTGGAAGTTTTCCGGTCTTGGAATATCCGCACTCGTCCAGAAGTTCTACTACGTCCTTCTCTTTCGCACCATCGAATACTGGTGTTGCGATATACCAACCCTTCGTCTTCGCTGCCAGACCCAGATGCACTTCCAGGACCTGTCCAACGTTCATTCGGGAAGGTACGCCCAGAGGATTCAGCATGACCTGTAAGGTCTCACCATCATCCTTGAACGGCATATCCTCTTCCGGAAGGATTCTGGAAACGACACCCTTGTTACCGTGACGTCCGGACATCTTATCGCCCACGTTCATCTTTCTCTTCGTTGCGATATATACTCGAACGGTCTTGTTTACACCTGGTGGAAGCTCCGTATCACCATTTTCTCTGCTGAATACGCGAACATCTACAACGATACCGGTTTCTCCATGTGGTACACGCAGAGAGGTATCTCTTACATCTTTGGACTTCTCACCGAAGATGGCACGAAGCATACGGATTTCTGCGGTAAGGTCTGTCTCACTCTTCGGTGTCAGCTTACCAACCAGAATATCAGAGGATTTGACCTCTGCACCGATACGGATGATACCTTCTTCGTCCAGTTCTTTCAGGCCTTCCTCGCCAACATTCGGAATATCTCGGGTAATTTCCTCCGCACCCAGCTTGGTGTCTCTTGCTTCGCACTCGTATTTCTCAATATGGATGGATGTGAGAACATCATCCATAATCAGACGCTCATTCAGGATAATCGCATCCTCGTAGTTATAACCTTCCCAGGTCATGTAACCAATCAGCAGGTTCTTACCCAAAGAAATCTCTCCCAGATTGGTGGATGGACCGTCCGCAATAACTTCTCCTTCTTCGATGTGCTCTCCGTAGGAAACAATTGGTCTCTGGTTAATGCAAGTTCCCTGGTTGGAACGTTTGAACTTCAATAGATTATAGGTATCCAGAGTATTATTGTCGTCTCTGCGGATACGAACCGTCTTCGCATCAACGAACTCAACAGTACCTGCATTCTTTGCCAGTACAACAGCACCGGAATCGCATGCGGCCTTGTACTCGATACCGGTTCCGACATACGGTGCCTCTGTCACCAGCAGCGGAACGGCCTGACGCTGCATGTTACAACCCATCAGGGCACGGTTCGCATCGTCGTTCTCCAGGAACGGAATCATGGCCGTGGATACGGACACTACCTGCTTCGGAGATACGTCCATGTAATCGACTTCGCTACGCATTGCCATGGTAATTTCGCCCTTGACACCACGGACAGCGACCTTCTTATTCACGAAGTGTCCCTCTTCATCCAGTGGCTCGTTGGCCTGTGCCACTACCATCAGCTCTTCATCGTCTGCGGACAGGTACTCCACGTGTTCGGTTACGATGCCGGTTTCCTTGTCCACCTTACGATATGGTGTCTCAATGAAGCCGTACTCATTAATAATCGCATAGGTTGTCAGAGAACCAATCAGACCGATATTCGGACCTTCTGGAGTCTCGATTGGGCACATTCTTCCGTAGTGAGAATAGTGTACGTCTCGAACTTCCATTCCCGCTCTCTCTCTGGACAGACCTCCCGGTCCCAGAGCGGACAGTCTTCTCTTATGGGTCAGCTCTGCCAGTGGGTTATTCTGGTCCATGAACTGGGACAGCTGAGAACTTCCGAAGAACTCTCTTACTGCGGCAGTTACCGGACGAATGTTAATCAGCTGCTGCGGAGTGGTGTTTTCATTAGTCATTCTCTCACGAACAGAACGCTCCATTCTAGAGAAGCCGATACGGAACTGGTTCTGCAGCAGTTCTCCTACGGTCTTCAGACGACGATTGCCCAGATGGTCGATGTCATCCACTTCGCCCAGACCATAGTTCAGATTCAGAAGGTAGCTGACAGATGCGATGATATCCGCAAGGATGATGTGCTTTGGAGAAAGTTCATTCTTGCGCTTTGCAATCGCTACCTTCAGATCTTCTTCCGTCTCCGCACCGTCAATAATCTCTTTCAGAACCGGATAATATACCAGTTCAGACAGCTTGAACGGAGCCAAATCGATGTCTACATAACCGGTTGGATCAACGAACTGGTTACCAATAACCTTCGCAACTCTTCCATCGGTTTCGTTCTTGCTCTTGATAAGTGCACTCAGTACGCCGGCGTTCTCAATCTGGAATGCCATTGCACGAGAAATAAATCCATCCTTCTCCACCAGAATTTCGCCGGTGTTCGGATCGATGATATCTTCTGCTGCATAGGAATTCACCAGTCTATTGTGGATTCCCAATTTCTTATTATATTTATATCTTCCGACTTTCGCCAAATCGTAACGTCTTGGGTCGTAAAGAAGTGTATTCAGCTGGGAGCGGGCGTTCTCAACGGTGGTCGGATCTCCCGGTCTCAATCTACGGTGAATTTCTTTTACACCCTCATCGCTATTCTTGGTATTGTCCTTCTCCAGTGTACGAATCAGTCGATCGTCTTCACCGAAGGTGTCCAGAATTTCCTGATTGGAATCCAGACCCAGCGCTCTCAAGAAGGCGGTAATCGGTAATTTTCTTGTTCTATCTACACGTACATACAATACGCCGGCAGAATCTGTTTCATATTCCAACCAAGCTCCACGGTTCGGGATAATTGTAGAAGAAAACAGGTTCTGGTTCGACTTATCGACGGTAACTTCAAAATACGGTCCCGGAGAACGAACCAGCTGTGTAACAATGGCTCTCTCTGCACCGTTATATATAAATGTGCCTTTTTCTGTCATCAGTGGGAACTCGCCCATGAAGACTTCCTGCTCTTTAATTTCTCCTGTCTCACGATTCGTCAGCCTCACCGTAACGTTGAGCGGCGTCGAATAGGTTGTTTCCCGCTCTTTGCATTCTTCCTGAGTATATTTCGTTTCGCTGGAAAAATGGTAGTCGGCGAACTCCAGGCTGAGGGTATTCGTCGCATCCCGAATCGGGGAGACGTCCTCCAGAACCTCTGACAAGCCTTCCTCCACAAACCACTTGTAGGATTGTGTCTGAACATCAATGAGGTTCGGCATCTCACAAACTTCATTGATCTTGGCAAAGGTCATGCGTTCTTTCCTTCCAACTTTTACAGGTTTTGGCATGTTATCACTCCTTATTGTTCAAGAAAAATCTAATCTATTGCAACTAACAAGTGTATGGCACGATTGCATAGATTATGTGTGCATTGTAAGGTTTTTTAGTGAAATTATTTCTCGCCCACATTGCCCTCACACATAGCGATATATCTAAACGACAACATGGGCCCTGAGGAAATCAGGGCCCAAAATCTGACTTAATTCAACGAATTACTTCAGTTCAACTACTGCGCCAACTTCTTCCAGGGAAGCCTTCAGTGCGTCAGCCTCAGCCTTCTCAACGTTTTCCTTAACGTTAGCCGGAGCTCCGTCTACCAGAGCCTTAGCTTCCTTCAGGCCAAGACCTGTAGCTTCTCTTACAGCCTTGATTACCTTAATCTTGTTGTCGCCAACTTCCTTCAGAACAACAGTGAATTCAGTCTGTTCTTCTTCAGCAGCGCCAGCAGCACCAGCCGGAGCAGCTACAACTGCTGCAGCAGCGGATACGCCGAATTCTTCTTCGCAAGCTTTAACGAGTTCGTTGATTTCGAGAATGCTCATTCCCTTGAGAGCCTCGATGATCTGATCCTTATCCATTATTATTTCTCCTTTTTTAATTTGTTTGACCTATGCGGTCTGCGATTTAAATATACAATTATGATTAAGCCTCAGCAGCTTCGTCGGTTGTTTCCTCTGCTGCATCATCCTTATCTGCGATTGCCTTGAAGGTTCTAACCAGCTGAGAGATTGGGGACTGAATGCTTCCCATGAAACGAGCGATGAGCTCTTCTCTGGATGGGATTTCAGCCAGTGCCTCTACCTGTGCTGCGTCATATACCTGACCTTCAACTACAGCGCCCTTGAATGCCATCTTCTTGTACTGCTTGATGGACTTGTTCAGGACTCTAGCACCTGCAGTTGCGTCTTCGTTACTGAAAGCAAATGCGCTGGATCCCTTGAGGGACTCTGCCAGAGCTTCATATGGAGTTCCTTCGATTGCACGCTTTACAAGAGTGTTCTTGTATACGGTGAAACCAACACCTGCTTCTCTGAGATTCTTTCTCATCTCATCTGCTTCTGCTACAGTAAGACCAAGATAATCTACAACGACAACAGACTGAGCCTGTTCAAAACGTTCTTTGATTTCGTCGATAACTACCTGTTTTGCTTGTTTTGCTTCTACAGACATTTTTTCTCCTTTCCTGACCGCCGGGCGGTCATATTTTTGTTCCGAATGTCACACACGGTACAAAATACCCCGCTATGGAGACAGCGGGGTTCAATTTATAATTGTACCTCGGCGGGAAATTAAGCTTTCGCACCCGCTGTCTACGGTTGATATTCGATTTTAAGTACTAACGATTAGCCTAAAGATGCGTTGTTCACCTTAACGCCAGGGCTCATTGTGGAAGCAATAGAAATGCTCTTGAAATACTGTCCCTTTGCTGCGGATGGCTTAGCCTTCGCAATTGCGTTCAGGAGTGCGTTAGCATTCTCTGTCAGCTGTTCGTCGGTGAAAGATTTCTTTCCGATGATTACGTGGATGATGTTTGCCTTGTCCAGACGATATTCCACTTTACCGGCTTTAATCTCTTCCAGTGCTTTTGTTACATCCATTGTAACAGTACCGGATTTAGGGTTTGGCATCAGGCCCTTCGGTCCCAGAACTCTACCCAGACGTCCTACAACGCCCATCATGTCCGGTGTTGCAACTACTGCATCAAAGTCGAACCAGTTTTCCTGCTGGATTTTCTGTGCCATATCTTCAGCACCTACATAATCCGCACCAGCTGCCTCTGCTTCTTCTGCCTTTGCTCCCTTTGCGAAAACCAGAACCTTCTTGGATTTACCAGTTCCGTGTGGCAGTACAGTAGCGCCTCTTACCTGCTGATCTGCGTGTCTTCCATCTACACCAAGGCGGATGTGCATTTCGATTGTCTCATCGAACTTAGCAGTAGCAAGTTCCTTTACGTGCTTTACAGCATCTGCAACTTCGTAAGACTGTGTCTTGTCAAAGGTCTTTGCAGCTTCGCTGTATCTTTTACTTCTCTTTGGCATGTTTTCCTCCTTGTGGTACTAACGGCTCTCGCCTCCCACTGTCTTAGTCTTCTACAGTGATGCCCATACTTCTTGCAGTACCCTTGATCATGTCTGTTGCTGCTTCAAGGGATGCGGCATTCAGGTCTGGCATCTTAGTCTTAGCGATTTCCTGAGCCTGTTCCAATGTGATGGAAGCGACTTTGCGCTTGTTCGGTTCACCGGATGCAGTCTCAATTCCTGCAGCTTTCTTGATCAGTACTGCTGCTGGTGGTGTCTTGCATACGAAGCTGAAGCTTCTATCTGCATAAACAGTGATAACAACAGGGATGATCATTCCGCTCTGATCAGCGGTTCTAGCATTAAACTGCTTACAGAAGTCCATGATGTTCACGCTCTTCTGACCTAATGCTGGACCAACTGGTGGTGCAGGAGTCGCTCCCCCGGCAGGAATCTGCAATTTGATGTAGCCATCAATTTTCTTTGCCATCGTCTTCTCCTTTCCTTCAGTGATTATTGAATTTTTCCAACCTGCGAGAACTCAAGTTCCACAGGAGTATCTCTACCGAACATTGAAACACGAGCTTTCACAATCTGCTTTTCTGGGCTAATCTCTTCGACAATGCCCATATGCCCTTCAAAAGGACCCCCGATAACGCGGATTGTGTCACCGACTTCAACATCCAGGTCGATTCGCATCTTCTCGACACCCATACGTACCACTTCTTCTTTGCTCAGTGGAATTGGGTCCGAGCCGTGTCCTACAAATCCCGTAACACCCTCTGTGTTACGAACCAGATACCAAGTTTCGTTGTTGACAACCATCTTGATAACGACATATCCCGGGAACAGCTTGCGCGTCTTCACTTTGCGCTGACCGTTGCTCTTCACCTCCACGACTTCTTCAGTCGGGATGATGACTTCTTCAATCAGATCCTGCATTCCACGGTATTCCACCATCTTCTCGATGTTGCCTTTTACCTTGTTCTCATATCCAGAATATGTGTGCACCACATACCACTTCGCAGTACCATCACCGCGAAGTCCTTCGCCTTCCAGCGGAGACAATGAAGTGCCACTTGTATTCGTATTCTCTGTCATGTCCGCCATATTAAATTACTCCCACTATCCTAGGAAAGTGTAATTCCGAGCACCTTGCGAAGAAGTGCCAGGAATCCGGTATCCACCAGCCAGAAGCCCAGTGCAAAGAAAGCGCACACAGCAAATACCACCAGTGTACTGCTACTGAGTTCATTCTTTGTCGGCCATACGACCTTACCGAACTCTTCTTTGACTCCGGCAAAATATCCGATGATTCCGCGCTTCTCTTTGGCGTTCTTCTTTCCAGTTTCTTTCTGTTCAGCCATATCTACGCTCCGTTACCTAAAGTCTCGGTAATTACTTTGTTTCCTTGTGCAGAGTCTCTTTTCCGCAGAACTTGCAATACTTTCTCAGCTCAAGTCTGTCTGGGTTGTTCTTCTTGTTCTTCATTGTGTTGTAGTTTCTCTGCTTGCACTCTGTGCATGCCAGGATTACTTTGTTTCTCACGGTAGATTCCTCCTTGTTCCGCTCTTCTTATTGCAAAAATCCTTATTCACTCCAAAATCAGAGCAGGTATCTCACTGCTCTGTTTGTTATTTCATAAAGTCGCTCAATAATAATACTCTGTATGCCCGTCAATGTCAAGCATTTTCCAGGTATTTATTTCCGGAAATTTGTACTTTTCCTTAGTTTTCACGGCGTCTTCGAATTTCCGCCATGACAATGGCTGCCGCATTGGAAGCATTGAGAGAATTGATTTTTCCCTTCATTGGAATAGATACGGTAAAACCACACTTCTCTTTGACCAGTTTTCCGATTCCCCTTCCTTCGTTTCCAATTACAATGGCCACCGCACCGGAAAGTCCTGCATCGTAGTAAGCTTGCCCATCCATGTCGCAAGCCGCCACCCAGATTCCTTTGGCCTGAAGATCTTCGATTACTCTTCCGATATTCGTCACGCGAACCACCGGAATCTGTTCAATGGCCCCCGCCGCACTCTTCGCCACCGTACTGGTAAGTCCGCACGCCCGGCGATTCGGGATGATAATTCCGTGCGCCCCCATGCACTCTGCACTTCGAATGATGGCACCTACATTGTGGGGATCCGTAATTTCATCCAGAATCACGATGAAGGGTTCTTCATCTGCCGCTGCCGCTTTGGCAAAGATATCCTTCATCTCCGAATAATGGTACGCCGGAATTTCCGCAATGACGCCCTGATGCTTCTGTCCTGGCGCCATGTGGTCTAGTTTGAACCGATCCACCATGCTAATGGACACGCCCTGTTCCTTGGCCAGCGCTCGAATAATCGAAATGGAGCCACCGGCGCCCTCTGCCATGTAGATTCGTTCTACATCGTGACCGGCACGCAGGGCTTCAATCACCGGGTTTCTTCCCACCAGAAGTTCTGCTCTCGTCTCTTCTTCCTCTCGGAATCCGTTAGCTCTGCGAGAATCCTCGTAATCTCGGTTCTGAGGCTTTCCGGAAAACCGTCTGTCTCCATTTCCACGGGAATTCCGAGACGGTTTCCCGGTTCCGTTTGTGGTACCATATTTTGTTTCACCGTAATGGGTCTTTCCCCTGGCTTCTCTTCTTTCGTATACGCCGTGGGCATCCCGACGGTTCTTTCCTGTCTTCTTCTTACCTGCCATTCCTAGCTCCTTTCGTACAGCACGAACTGATACTCAATTCCATTCTCGTTCTGGAGAGGACTTTCCCATGTAATCCGAAATCTGGAATCCTCATCCAGGTTCACCATGAAGCGATCCGCTCCCAGGCTGGCGTGCATCTTCGTCACATATAGCTTGTCGCATTTCTCGTAGAACTTCCGATAAATGCTCTCGCCACCGATGATGAATACGTCCTCACTGTTGTATTCCTTGAGTGCGTCCGCCAATTCTTCTTCGGAATGCACCACATGGCACCGTTCCGCTTCGAAATCTGGATTTCCGGTGAGCACATAATTCTCCCGCTTCGGAAGCCCTTTCTTGCCCGGTAGGCTCTCCAGGGTTTTTCTGCCCATCACCACCACCTTGTCCATGGTAGTTTCCTTGAAATATTTAAGATCTCCCGGAATGTTGGCCAGCAGCTGGCCGCCGCAACCAATTCCCCATTCCGTGTCCACCGCAACAATCAGATTCACGTCTCCTCCTTACTGCACTTCCATACACACGTTTCTTCTATAAAAGTAACCCGGCAAGGCGCACCTCACCGGGTCTGCTTACGGTTTCGTATTGCAACGATTAATCTACACCTTTTCTCGGCAAAAATCAAGGGATTAAATCGCCACCGGAATATTCTTAACCTGCGGATTGTGCTGATAATTTTCCACTACCAGATCATCCACGGTGTAATCGTAGAAGTTCTTCACATCCGGATTCAAGGTCACCTTCGGTGCCGAGAACTGAGGCCGAGTGATTAATTCTTTTACAATATCCACATGGCGGTCATAGATGTGGGCGTCGGCAATTACGTGCACCAGCTCACCGGCTTTGAGGCCGCTGACATTGGCCATCATCATGAGAAGCAACGAGTACTGCACCACATTCCAGTTTCCCGCTGTCAGAATATCCTGGGAGCGCTGATTCAGAATGGCGTTCAAGGTGTCTCCTTTGACATTGAAAGTCACGCTGTAAGCGCAGGGTTCCAGATGCATTTCAGATAGGTCACTGAAGTTATACATGCTGGTGACGATTCGCCGTGAATAGGGATCGTTCTTCAGAAGCCACAGTACGTTGTCCACCTGGTCCATCTCTCCCTGACGGAATGGATACTTCTGTGCCAGCTGGTAGCCGTAGGCTTTCCCGATAGAACCGGTCTCATCCGCCCACTCATCCCAGATGTGGCTGTTCAGGTCGTTCACGTTGTTGGATTTCTTCTGCCAAATCCACAGAAGCTCATCAAAGGCCAACTTCATCGCCGTGGGCCTCAGGGTCAGAGCTGGGAATTCTTCTTGCAGATTGTACCGATTCACCACGCCGAAATTCTTAATGGTGTGAGCCGGAGTGCCATCCGGCCAATGGGGACGAACTTTCTGTCCCTCTGTGCTGAATCCATGGTCGATAATATCCTGACACATGTTCACGAACAGCTGATCTGCCTTGCTCATATCTCTCCCTCGCTATTTCGTTTCCTCTATTCTTCTTCTATGATGCGAATTGCCTCTTCGATAACCTCGTCCAATCGTTCGGATTCCTCTGCCAGGAACAAGTACCCCAGAAGGGCCTCGAACCCTGTAGCAATCTTGTAAATTCTCGGATCCGTATTCCGGGGCCGAGACATGGAGCGGTGGTTCCGCGCCCGCTTGTAGAGGCGAACCTCCTCCTCTGTAAGGAAGCCCTCCGCCAACTTCTTCATGGCCTTCGCCTGTCCGGCTGCGGAAACATATCGTACCGCCATCTTGTGGAGCTTGTTCACATCGTGAGGGTCTTGCTCAATCAGCATTTCCCGGACGCGAACCTCATATACCGCATCTCCCATGTAGGCCAGCGTAGTGCTGTTAATGTTCTGTATTTCTTGATCCATCATCTAGTTGTTTCTGATAATCTGGACACCCTGAGGTGTGTCCTTCAGCGTATATCCTTTCTCCGCAAGGGTATCCCGGATTTCGTCGGCCCTTGCCCAGTTTTTCTCTTTGCGCGCCTGCTGACGCTCTTCCACCAATGCCTGAATATCCTCGCCGATAGAGTCCTCCTCTTCGTCCTGAAGAATCCCCAGCACACTAGCCAGCTCCATGATTCTTCCCAGAGCCACTGCCGCAAAGTCTTTGGAACCGCCATCATGCACTACCTGGTTCACCGTGGATACCATCTCGAAAATGGTGGAAATGGCAACGGCAGTGTTCAAGTCATCATCCATGGCGGCGATGAATTCCTTCTTGTATTCATCCAGCTTATCCAAGGCTTCCTTCTCGCCATCCTGCCATTCGTCCTTGCCGTTCTTGGACAGGAATTCCAGCGTCTCCACCGCGTTCACGATACGGTCGTATCCCTGCTTTACGCTGTTCATTTCCGTATCACTGAAGTTAATCGGATTTCGATACTGCCCTGACAGCAGGAAGAAGCGAATGAAGTCTCCGGAGAACTCTTTCCGAATATCTCTTACGGTAAAGAAATTGTTGAGGGACTTAGACATCTTCACGCCGTCCACTGTAATGTATCCGTTATGCATCCAATATCTTGCAAAAGGCACGCCATTGCAGGCCTCGGACTGGGCGATTTCGTTCTCATGGTGCGGGAACTGCAAATCCTGTCCGCCTCCATGGATATCAATGGTATCTCCCAGATGCTTCTTTGCCATGGTGGAGCACTCGATGTGCCATCCCGGACGGCCCATTCCCCATGGGGACTTCCACGCAATTTCGTCCGGTTCCTTCTGAGCCTTCCACAGGGCGAAATCCAGCGGATCCTTCTTTACTTCTCCAATAGCAATCCGAGCGCCGGATTCCAAGTCATCGATGTTCTGGCCGGAAAGCTTTCCGTACTCCTTGAACTTCCGAGTGCTGTAGTAGACATCTCCATCAGCCTCATAGGCATACCCCTTGTCAATCAAGGTCTGGATGAAGTCGATGATTTCCGGAATGTGCTCCGATACCTTCGGGTGTACATCCGCCGGAATCACGTTCAGCGCCTTGGCATCCTCAAAGTACTCCTTAATGTACTTCTCCGATACTTCCAGCGCAGAAATGCCCTCTTCCTTCGCTCTTCGGATAATCTTATCGTCTACATCCGTAAAGTTCTGCACGAACTTCACATCGTATCCTCTGTATTTGAAATATCTGCGGAGAGTGTCAAATACGACGAAGGGTCTCGCATTTCCTATGTGAAAGAAATTGTAGACCGTCGGACCGCAGACGTAAATCTTCACTTTGCCTTCTTCAATCGGCACGAATTCTTCCTTCTTGCCGGTCATTGTATTGTAAATTTTCATCGGTTCCCCTTTCTATTCGCGAACTGCCTTCTTTCCATGTTTCCGGCATGTTCCCGGAAAACTTCTCTTGATTATACCTGTTTTTAGCGAATTTCACAAGACGACACAGCTTATACGCCAATTACCGCACCGACGCACCCCATAATCAGCAATACGTATAGGGCATTGACGTGAAACTTCTTAATTAGCACGATGGTGGCGATGCACATCAGGATGGCAATTCCGTCGATGTGAGACGGGAGCAATCCGGATATGGCTGAGATGCTTCCGCCCAGCGGATTTTCCGCCTGAATCGCCGGTCTACAGATGGTGAGAGCCGCGGTAAAAATAAGTCCCACCGTGGCCGGGCGAATTCCTTCCAGGGCTCCCTGGACCACTTTGCTTTCCTTGTACCGATTAATCATGCTGGCCACGATTGCCACCAGGATGAATGCCGGTGTGGCCACGCCAAGCGTAGCGATGAAGGAACCGAAAATTCCTCCCACCTGGTATCCCACGTAAGTGGCTGTGTTTACTGCCACCGGTCCCGGTGTCACCTGGGCGATGGCCACGATATCCGCATACTGAGAGGGTGTCATGGAAACGAATCCTCGGATGGTGTCGTAAATCATTCCCACGATGGCCATGCCGCCGCCGAATCCCAGGGCGCCGATTTTGAAAAAGGCCCAGTATAGTTTCATCAGAATCATACCGGATCACCTCCCGCCTTCTTCACCTGATAGAGAGCGCGCACCACGCCTGCCACCAGGAACAGCAAAACGATGAGCACCACGCTCAGGTCGGTGAATTCAATCAGCAGAATGGAAAGCACGGAGGCGATGCCCGAGAACCAGTCTTTGATGACGCCTTTCGCAATGGAATACACCGCTATCAGCACCAGTCCCATGGCTGCAGCCCGAAGGCCTCCCAGCGCTCCCATAACATAAGGATTATCGCCGAAGGCGGACAGTCCCTTTGCCACCAGAATGATAATGATAAAGGATGGCAGCACCACCCCTACAGTCGAAACGAGGGATCCAAGCAGTCCCTTTCGCTTGAATCCCACATACGTTGCCATATTAATCGCAATAACTCCGGGAAGGCTCTGGCAGACGGAAATCACATCAATAGCTTCCTCTGCCGTGAACCATTTCTTCTCATTGACCGCAATGTTCTCCAGAATTGGAATCATGGCAACGCCGCCGCCAATGGTGAATAATCCCAGTTTAAAAAACGTGATAAATAACTCTAGCACAATAATTCCCTTTTACCCAAGTAATATTGTTACATTCCGAACTTCTCGGCATTGACCAAATCAATGGCTGCCTGTACCGCATCCTCTGAAGACTTCAGCTCCATATCGCCGCCTCTTCTCAGCTTGTACTCTACGGTGTTCTCGCCGGCCTTCTTGCCCACAGTAATCCGAATTGGCAGTCCAATCAAATCTGCATCCTTGAACTTGACGCCCGGTCTCTCGTCACGGTCGTCCACCAGCACTTCCACGCCGGCCCGCTCCAGCTCGCTCTCAATCTTATCCGCCAAGTTCATCTGAGTCTCGTCCTTCGGATTGATAACCGTAACCATTACGTGATACGGTGCCACAGATATCGGCCAGATGATGCCGTTCTCATCGTTGTGCTGTTCGATGATTGCCTGCATGGTTCTGGTTACGCCGACACCATAGCATCCCATGTAGTAGACGCAATCATTTCCGTTCTCATCCTTGTAGAATGCCTTCATGGACTCGGAATACTTGGTACCCAGCTTGAAAATCTGTCCAACCTCGATACCACGGCTGTGCTCGATAACCGGCTTTCCGCACTTCGGGCAGCGCTCCCCTTCCTTGAGGACCTTAATATCGGTGACGATGTCCCCCTTATAGTCTCTGCCGTAGCATACGCCAGTCATGTGGTGGTCTTCCTTGTTGGCACCGGCACACATATTCACCGTGCCGACCAGCTCCGAGTCCACAACAATCTTGCAATTCTGCAGTCCCACCGGACCGGTGAATCCTGCAACGCAGCCGGTAATCGGACCCATTTCCTCTTCGTTGGCGAATTCAATGTAGTGCTCCGGAATTCCCAGTGCGTTCACCAACTTAATCATGTTCACTTCTCTGTCACCACGAACGAAAGCGCAAACATAATCTGCCGGATTCAGTTCCTCGTCGTAGGTTACGAACATCAGCGCCTTAATGGACTTCTTCACATCCAGCTTCAAATAATCACACACGTCCTGGATGGTCTTCGTTCCCGGAGTGAATACAGTCTTCAGCTCCTCCATCTCTTCCTGTACCGGCTCGTCATCCACGCACTCCGCTCTTTCGATGGTAGCAGCGTATCCGCATTCTGGACAGTGAGCCAGTTCACTTTCGCCCACATTGGACAGTGCAGAGAACTCGTGGGAACGGCTTCCGCCGATGGCACCGTTATCCGCTTCTACGATTCTGTAGTCCAGTCCGCAGCGTGTGAAGATTCTCTCATAAGCACCGTACTCGTTCATATAGCTCTTTTCCAGGCCTTCCGGATCTCTGTCGAAGGAGTATCCATCGCTCATCAGGAATTCTCTGGAACGAAGCAATCCGTATCTTGGACGAGACTCGTCTCTGAACTTCCACTGAATCTGATACAGTGTCTGCGGAAGCTCACGATAGGAAGAAAATTCGTTTCTTGCAATATCCGTCACCGTTTCCTCGTGAGTCGGTCCCAGACAGAAGTCACGGCCGTTTCTATCCTTGATTCTCCAAAGTTCCGGTCCATAAGCATACCATCTGCCGGATTCCTTCCAGAGCTCTGCCGGATTTGGTGCCGGCATCAGAATCTCCTGATCGCCGATTCGATCCAATTCTTCTCTCACGATATTCTCTACCTTGCGCAGTGCACGGTAGCCCAGTGGCATGAACTCGTAGATTCCAGCCGCTACTTTGCGAACCATATTTGCGCGAATCAGCAGCTGATGGCTGACCAGTTCCGCTTCCTTCGGTGCTTCTCTCAGTGTCTTCAGATGTCTCTTCGATAATTTCATTCTATTCTCTCCCTTCAATAGCACAAGTCGCTATTGCGGCAATCCCTTCTCCTCTTCCGGTAAAACCAAGTTTCTCTGTCGTCGTCGCTTTGACATTCACCTGATCCGGCCGGACAGCCAGGACTTCCGCCAATCTATTTCTCATCGATTCAATGTAGGGTGCCAGCTTCGGTTTCTCACAGATAATGGTTACATCCACATTAACCACACGATAACCGCAGATGATTTCCATTACCTCTTGGAGCAGTGTCATGCTGTCTGCTCCTCGGTATTTCTCATCTGTATCCGGAAAATATTTCCCGATATCACCTTTGCCCGCTGCACCCAGCAGGGCATCCATTACGGCATGAGTCGCCACATCCGCATCGGAATGTCCCAGAAGGCCTAACTTGCTGGGGACTGGAGTCCCGCACAATATCAGATCTCTGTCCGGGACAAGTCGGTGCACATCATAGCCGTTTCCTGTTCTGATTTCCATAGAAACGTCCTCTTTAGTCGTGATTTTTCGATTGGCATATTCTCCTTCCACAAGGGCTACTGGTACGCCAGCATATTCCGCCACCGATGCATCGTCAGTGCCTCGGTATTCATCTCGTACTGCTTTCCCATAAGCCGCAAGAATCACATCCAATCGAAAGCTCTGAGGGGTCTGGACATAAAACATCTTTCTCCGCTCAATAACTTTACTGTTCATTATAGGATAATTTAATAACGAGTTCAAGCCAATATCGGGAACAATGCGCATGGAGTCCACCGCAGGAACTGCTGTGCACACCGCCGGACATTCCCGAAGGCCTTCCAGGTTTCGGTCAATAATTTCAAGGGATACATCCGCTCTAGCACCATCATGAATCAACACATTCACTTGGGATTCCGGTATTTCTTTCGTTTTGCAGATTTTTCCGCATATTTGGAGTCCCGCCTGTACGGAATCTCCCCGCTCCTTTCCGCCAGCTACCAGATGGACCGCCTTGCCGGAAATGTCAGACAGAGCCTGGGTGGTTTTACGGTAAAAATCCATATAGGATCCATCCGACGGCATTACAATTACCACTTCGTCAATTCCATCGTGACGGACAAAGGGTTCCGCTGCGCACTGAAGCACCGTGCTCCCTCGGTAAGGCAGCATCTGCTTCGGAAGATTCATATTCATGCGGGTTCCCTTTCCCGCCGCAACAATAATGGCGATATTCATGGGATTTTCCTTTCTGATAATTTCTGTTCTTTCACATAAGTTATTATACAAAAAATGGCCGTTTCCGGCCATAAAACATGCATCACGTTATATATGGGATTCGACCAATTCGTCGGCCTCTTCCATTGTATAATTCCCGGCCAGCATCAACTCGCTCTCCAGAATTTGCTTTGCTGTACCCAGGAGCTTCTTCTCGCCTGCAGAGAGCTTCTTCTTCCGATTGCTCCGCACCAGATTGCGCACCACCGCTGCCACATCGTGAATATCCCCGGTCTTCAGGCGCTCCATATTCGCGCGGTACCTGCGGTTCCAGTTGGCGGGCATCTTGTCCACCTCGCCTCCCAGAGTCTCGTAGACCGCTTCCAAATCGTCCTTCGTAATCACACTGCGCACGCCAACGCGGGCCGAGCTCTCCACCGGAATTAGCACGGTCATCTTGTTGTGCGGTAGGTTCACATCATAGTACTGGTGAACCTCCCCCAGCACCTCTTTGTCCACGATTGCAGTAATCGTTCCTGCGCCGTACATCGGATATGCGATTTTCTCTCCCACTTGAAACATAGTTATCTCCTTTTCGACACATTACTATTATATTCCAGTCGGAAACTTTTTTCAAGCGATAAAAATTTATTATTTTACCATCATGTTATTATCATGTCAACCATTCTTTAACATCATTTCTTTTTCTTTCCATTCTACAGGCTTTACACTTCAAGGATTTACGTCATTTTAAAAAAATATTCCAAAAATATGTTTTTTTCGTTTGTGGGAACCGAATTTCAGCTCTCTATCAGTTCTTTTTCTATCATCTATCACAAAACTGTGATATAATTTCTACAGTTTTTCAAGTAGGTGAAATCTGCCAACCACATATTTGCAGATTCCCATAACACGGAAAGGAGAAACTTCTATGAAGAAATTACTCGTAGTGGACGACGAAGATAAAATCCGCGAGGTCATTAAGGAATACGCGGAATTCAGCGGATACGAGGTATCCGAAGCAGCAGACGGCATGAGCGCTATCGGTCTCTGCAAGTTGAATGATTACGATCTGATTATTATGGACGTGATGATGCCGAAACTGGATGGCTTTAGTTCGGTAAAAGAAATTAAGAAAATCAAAGACATTCCGGTCATCATGCTCTCCGCAAGAGGTGAAGAGTACGATAAGCTCTTCGGTTTTGAACTGGGCATCGACGACTACGTGGTCAAGCCTTTCAGCCCGAAGGAGCTGATGGCTCGGGTTAACGCGGTGCTGCAGAGAAAGAGCGGTGCCGACACCAGCAATGCACAGGTGATGAAATTCGACGGCCTGGAGGTGAACTTCGCTGCCAGAACCATTACGGTAGACGGCGAAAGAGTGAACCTCACTCCGAAGGAATACGATCTTCTGTTCTATCTGATTCAGAACAAGAATATCGCCCTGTCCAGAGACAAGCTTCTCTCGGATATCTGGGGATATGACTTCTTCGGAGATGATCGAACCATCGATACCCACATCAAGAATCTCCGAAACAACCTGGGACCGTATCGCAACTTTATCGTTACGCTGAGAGGAGTGGGATACAAATTTGAGTACGATGACACCAAGAAAGAAAACAACGCCGAAGAATAGTTTCGACATCAACAGCATTCGTACCATTATGCTGCTGTACTTCTTTACCTTTGCAGCGGTACTGATTATGCTGATTTGGTGCTTACAGACGTTCTTCATGGATCATTATTTCGAACAGATGAAGGTCCAGGAGACGGAGCATACCGCCTCCCTTCTTAAGAAGGAATTTCTGACAGACAGCAGCGAGTTCAAAGAATTGGCGCTGACGGCTTCGGAATCCAGTGACATCTTCATCCGCGTGGATACGCCGGAAGGTACCAGTGTATTCGAAAGTGGGGCCTACTTCAAGCCATCCACCATCGCCTACGATTATGAGACCAGTACGGCGCGGGAACGGCTAGGAAATGGTAAAAAGAGTTCCGTATCCCTGGTGGCTAACGACACGAAGAAGGACAGCCGCAAACTGATTTACGCCACCTACATCGGGGACACGCCAAGCAACAATATTCTGTATATTGTTGCACCGCTATACCCAGTGAAATCCACGATTTCTATCCTGCGGCTGCAACTCAAGTACATCAGCTTTATCGCGCTGATTGTATCGGCGCTCTTGGCTCTCTTCATCGCCAAGAGACTGTCACAGCCGATTAAGGATATCACTAGCTCGGCGGTAGAGATGTCCCATGGAAACTACAACGTGAAGTTCAACGGTGGCATGTTCACCGAGACCAATGAATTGGCCCGGACGCTGAACACCGCTTCCTATGAGATGCAGAAGACGGATTCCTATCAACGGGATCTCATCGCCAATGTATCCCACGATTTGAAGACACCATTGACCATGATTAAATCCTATGCGGAGATGATTAATGACATCTCAGGCGATAATCCGGAGAAACGCAAAGAACACCTCCACATAATTATCACCGAGGCGGACCGACTGAACAAACTGGTATCGGACATGCTTTCCGCTTCCAAGATTCAGTCCAATTCTCTGGAGCTGAATAAGGAGATTTTTGACTTGGTAGAAGTGGCCGAGGAAATTGCCACCACCTATAAAGTACTGAACGAACAGGACGGTTACCACATCCGGTTCAGCAAGTGCAAGCCATCCTATGTGTACGGTGACAAGGAAAAACTGAAGCAGGTTCTTTCCAATTTCATCTCCAATGCCGTCAAATACTGTGGTGATGATCGTGTCATTAATATTGATTTGAAACGAGTGGGAAAGAAAATCCGCGTGGATGTTATTGACCACGGAGACGGAATCGCCTCCGACGAACTGGCTCACGTATGGGAACGCTACTATAGAACCAGTGCAAACAGAAACCGTGCCATCGAAGGCTCTGGCCTGGG